>NZ_JAYFUL010000002.1:0-298020 GCF_034928825.1 Arcicella aquatica
AATATAATTTCCAACGACCACATCAGGGTATTGATAACTTAACGCCAATTCAAAAAGCACAAAAACAACATCCAATTTGGACGAAGTTTGCTCTGGGTATAACTTAACAAACCAATTCAAATACCACCTAATACTATTATCAACTCTGTTTAGTAATAAAAGGTATGAGGTATCATTTGCTACAAGTGGAAATGTAGCTATACTATTTGGAGAAGTATCATTTTTTAATGAGATAGAGACCGAGTCTTTATAGTTTATAGCAAGTATATCGTTCTGTGATTCGCTACTATTTTCAATATTTTTATGCTTAGTATCGCATGAATAAAAAGAAGAAACTAGTAATAAATAAAAAATACATTTTGTTAGCATAGACCATTGGAATTAAGTTTTAACATTTAGAACTAATCAACCATTCACATTACACGGGATGGTTGATTGTGACTTTAATATTTTATCTAGAACATATACAACAACTATCACTTACTTTACTTATAGTAAGGATGATACATCATAATTATACTGATGGTACTTGCTTTATTGTGTTATGATAATAATCTAAAGTATTTATTGTTCTACTTTTATCACCCCAATTCATGACCTATTTTACACGCTGCTGTTGATAATTAAAATTAACAATTGCAATTGATAAAAATAGGAATACTACATTTAAGATAATATGATGTTCAATACTAATTGAATTAAATACACCTCCGCATGAACATTCACTGTTATCATTAAAAATTACTTTACTTATTAAATACGAGGTAAAAATAGAGAGTAAAATGGTGGAGACCCAACCGCCTATTTTTTTAAATCTATCAAAAAGTAAAAGAATGGGAATTGAAGCCTCTAGCAAAAGGATGAAATATGAAAAAAACCATGTCTTTGTAGCAAATACAAAAGGAATCTTGGCAAATTGAATCTGAAAAGTAGAGAAATGAACCAATTTTTCGATTGCAGTGTAAGCAAACAATAAAGAAATTATTATTTCAAAACACGTTTGAATATATACTTTTTTCATTAAAGTAATTCTATAAAACTAATTTAAAATTTGTAAAAGTTAAGTTTTCATACATTACAGTTAATATGTTATCATCGGCAATACAAATCTCTGTAGGTTTTTGAGTGTCAGTTAAAGCTGGTAGTGATATACTGAATTTATACTTACCATTTATAATATCATAAATATCAACGATTCTTGTTTTTTCATGTGATTTATCTATGATATTTGATAAAATGTAGATATTTTTTTTATCAACACAGCCAGAATAATTCACAAAAACATTTGGCTCTACAGTTTCTTCAAATGTTCTTGGCATAATCTCCTTTGAAACAGGTTTTGGGACTGGAAAATTGTCAATAGTCTTAGCATAATATTGAAGATTACCATTAGTATCAAAAGAAAAAAATAATCCAGCTTTGTAACAATAATAAATAGCTTTCATATTACTGTTTCGGGTAAAATTGCCTTCAAATACTAAATCAAGATTTTTATTGGGAAAATAACCGTACTCTTTTTTCACAATATCTTTTATTGTAAATGCAGAGCTATTCATTTTTTTTCTTATGTCAGATGTTATAAAATTGAAGTCTTTTCCTGTATCTTCTGTATAAAGAAAAATGTTACTTGATAATTTTACTCCATTACTTATCGTTTTATCACTTTTGTAATAATATTCTAACTGATTCTTATCAGAGAATTTTTTAAACATATTTTTAGTTTTATCTATTACATAATATCCTTCTTCTGAATCATCTTTATCAAAATACCAGATAGATGAATTTTCCCAGGGTGCTTCTCCTTTAGGAGCTCCAAATGTACTTACCGTTTTTCCACTACTATCGATTTTATGAATAATCTGTGAATGTGAATCTATATACCATAAAAATCCCTGATACTTGTAAATTCTAATAATTTTCCCTAAACAGTTAAAATCATTTATTTTAACTAGTTTTTCATTCATGAAAACTCTCTTCTTAATACTCAAACCATTAGGCAATTTTATTTTATTTTCATAAGATGCTTTAAAATAAAATATTGACCCTATTATGAATATTACAATTATTATGTAGGTATATATACTCCGAAATATTTTCATTTTAGGGTTAAGGTTTTTGCTTGACTAATTAAGTTATATTAATGTGATAATCTCAACGTGATGAATTAAAATAAAAGGTACGGCAATATTTCTCCGTACCTTTTTAAAGCATTAAAAAGTAATAACAATAGCTGGACCAGCTTTATCCTTCTCATCATTAATAGTTATCCAGCCATTAGATTTTTTACACAAGGCACCCTTTCCTGGGCATATCGTTGTAGTTCCTCCACCTTCTTCTTCAACAACTGCATATACTTTGGATAGTGAAAAGGTTAATACGACAGCAAATAAAAATATGTTCTTTTTCATTATTATATTAGATTTAAGTTTTATTAGATTAATATCTTCTAACCTTGTAGTCAAAGAGTAAGCGTATTAAACTGAGAACTATTTACTGTTGTACCACAACAGCAGCTTTATCTTTATCTTTCTCAGAAGTAACTGTTCCATTAGGAGCTTTTACAACACAACTAACTCCTGTTCCTGGGCAAACAATAATTGTACCACTACCCGATTCTTCAGCTAAAGCATTAGCATTATATACAAATCCGGATAATAGTAATAGTAATGCTGACAATTTTATAATTTTCATGGTCTTTGATTGTTAAGTTATTATGGTTGAACAACTACTGCTCCTTTATCTTTATCTTTTTCCGACGTTACGGTATATTCATTCCCATTAACAGTTGTCGTAACTTTACAAGTTACGCCTGAACCAGGGCAAATTGTTGTAGTGCCTCCTGCTTCAACTAAAGCATTTGCTTTCTGGGAAACAAAAAAAATACCTGTCGATATTACAATCGTACATAACACTTTTAACTTTTTCATGATGACAATTTGTTTATTTAGATAAAAAAAATCGCTACCAAGTCAGAAATGTTTTCGTCAAAACTTTCAAAACTTTCGGCATTTTGAAAAACGTTTTTCATTAACCAAAGTTTTCCTTTAAAATTATTAAAGTCAATAGCTGTCACGGGACTTAATTGGACATGATTGGACTTTTTCAGACAATTTTTAAGCCTCGTGAAATTTTTGAAAGATAAAAGATGCTAATTTGGGTTTTAGCAATGAACGAGGGCTTATATTAATCCCTTCTTTTTGAATAAACCGTGTAAGTGTTTTGGTGGAAATTCCGAGCTGCTCAGCCAATTGTTGGCGTGTCATGGGTCTATTTTGAGTATGCTCTAACATATTACAGATTATTAAATTATATGATTTAAGTAGATTTATGAATTTAAAGTTAGAAAATTGCGGATAAATATCAAAAATAATATTAATTTTATTTAAGAATGTTTCAAAATAAGAATAATACAATTTTCGGAACCTAACTACATACTATGCTTCAAGAGACAAAAGCTCCAAAATCATCCTACGGTATTCTTATTGCTTTCGTAGTGTTATCAATCATAGGCTTTGCCTTGATTCCAAAACTATCTGTTCAACTAAACCCTTCTAATAGTTCTGGGAGTATTAATGTATCTTATTATTGGGGTAATGTTTCACCAGAAGTGCTTGAACGTCAGGTTACGGCAAAGCTAGAAGGAGCATTCAGCACTTTGCAGGGTATCAAAAAATTGAGTTCTATTTCAAGTTATGGCAATGGCTATATTACGTTAGAAATTGATAAATCTGCAAACCTAGACCAACTTCGTTTTGAAGTAGCAACCCTTATCAGGCAATTGTACCCACAACTGCCTAAGGAGGTGAGTTACCCTATTATCAACCTTAATTCGCCCAACCAAGAAACTCAACAAAAACCATTGATGTCTTTACAGTTTAATGGACAAACTAGCTTGAGTGACTTGAAAGTTTATGCCGAAGAACAACTAAAACCAAAATTAGCCCAAATAAAGGGTATTTATAATGTAAATGTTTATGGTGGTAATCGACAAGAATGGGTTTTGACTTATGATAGACTTCAATTAGAAAGCTTGCAAATCACTGAAAGTCAAATAGTCAATGCTATTAAAAACCAATATCAACAAAGTAGTTTGGGTTTAGTCCGTACTAAGGACGGTCAACAAATGAATGTGGTATTAACCCCTAAATCATCTCATTATTTAACTCATAAATCTGCTGATGAAATCGTAAAAGAGTTAGAAAACATAGCTTTATCAATACGAGTAAAGGATAGCCAAAAGGTTGATAGAATCATTCATCTTTCTGATATTTTAAAAGTAAGCCGCAATGAGCGACCTATTGAGGAGTTCTATAGAATAAACGGCAAAAATGCTGTTACAATAGTGATACAGGCAGATTTGGGAGCGAATCAATTAACATTAGCGAAGAATATTCGAGCTAAATTGACGAAAATATCGAAAACATTGCCCCCAACGTATCAAACCAATATTGAGTATGATGCCACTGAATATATCCGTGAGAATCTGGATAAAATTTGGGTGCAATCAGGTTTAGCCATCTTGATTTTATTAATTTTTGTGTGGCTTACTACTAGAAGTTGGGCTTATACGATGTTGATAGTCTTGAGCTTAACCGTCAATTTAGCCATTTCATTTATTGTTTTTTATTTCCTTAACATAGAAATTCACCTGTATTCATTGGCAGCCATTACTACGTCGCTTGGTATTTTGATAGACAATACCATTGTGATGATTGACCACTATCGTAGATACCGAAATCTAAGTGTTTTCACGGCTTTGTTAGGGGCAACTCTTACTACTATTGCGGGGCTGATGGTAATATGGTTTTTACCAGAAGAAACAAAAATTGACCTTTTAGACTTTGCCATTGTAATGATTATTACGCTGGGAATCTCTTTATTGGTAGCCTTGTTTTTTGTTCCTGCCATGATAGAGAGACTGAATATAAGAATTGAAAGTAAAGGTATTACAAAAACAAACAAGCTTAAAAGAATAGCTAAACTCAGTAAAATTTATTCCGTTTTAGTATTATTCTTTTTACGTTTTCGCAAAACAGCTTTTGTTTTGATGATACTCGCTTTTGGGCTTCCTGTTTTTATGTTGCCCAATCGGTTGGAAGCCACCAAGCCTTATGCCGAATTTTACAATGCTACCATAGGCAGTGAAAACTACCAAGAAAATATTCAACCTATTATTAATAAAGTCTTTGGAGGGAGTCTAAGACTTTTTGCAAATTATGTTTATGAAAAATCATATTATTCAAAAAATGAACGAACTTCTTTATACGTCAATGCAGGCTTACCTAATCAATCTACAATTGAACAAATGAATGATTTGTATTTACGCGTTGAAAACTACCTTGGTCAGTTTAAGGAAATAGACCGTTTTATTACAAGAATTTATAATGGTCAGAACGGAAGTATGACCATTTATTTTAAACCACAATATGAAAATAGTTCTTTTCCGTATATTTTAAAAAATAGAATGATAGCCCTATCAACAGAAATGAGTGGTATCAATTGGGATATTTATGGGGTTGGGCAAGGGTTTAGTCAGAATTTAGACGCCAATAGTACTCCAACCTTTAATGTACTGATGAAGGGCTACAACTATAATGAATTAGAACGACAAGCCAATATCTTGAAACAACGATTAGAAACCCACCCAAGAATCCAAGAAGTAAATATTAACAATAGTTTCAATTTTTGGAATAACAAGAGTCTATATGAATTTGTGTTGCAAACAGAACCGAAGCACTTGGCGCTTTATGGACGAACCAATGCGGAAGTATATGACTATTTGCAACGCCAAAACGTGCGGTCGAACCCTGATATTTACCAATTAATGAATGGTGAATATGAACAGATTAAGGTAGTGCCAGTGGATAGCAAAACGTTTGATGTTTGGTCGTTAATGAATCAAAAAGTGAATATTGATAAAAATGTCATTAAACTATCATCTTTTACAAGAACAGAAAAACAGAAAGTTAGCCCAGAAATTAATAAAGAGAATCAAGAGTATTTACGAATGATTAGTTTCGAGTATTTTGGAAGTCAAACTTTTGGAGATAAATTTTTAGAGCAAACCTTAAAGGAAATAAAAACGCAATTACCGTTGGGTTATACTGCCAAAAAACAAGGTTATAATTGGTTTGGAGAAGAAGCAAAACAGCAATATTGGTTATTGGGCTTGGTAATAGTTTTAATCTATATTATTTGTGCTATTATTTTTGAGTCTTTACTTCAACCCATTGCCTTGATTCTGCAAATTCCTATTTCGTTTATTGGCGTTTTCCTAACCTTTTACTGGTTTGATTTTAATTTTGACCAAGGGGGCTATGCTTCCTTTGTATTACTGAGTGGTAATGTAGTGTGTGCAGCAATATTTATCATTTCCGAATTTAATAATCTGAGAAGATTGCACCCTTATACCAGTGATTTTAAATTATATATTAAAGCATTCAACCATAAAATTATTCCTATACTGCTTACTGTTTTGTCAACGGTAGTAGGACTTATTCCCTTTTTAATTTATGGTCAAAATGAAGCTTTTTGGTTTGCTTTAGGAGTTGGGACAATTGGAGGATTAATAATATCGCTGATTGGGATTATTTTCTACCTACCTTTATTTTTAAAATTTAATTCTAATGATAATATGATATCAACTCATCATTAAACAATTCTCTTTTGGACAAGCTCAATCTCGTCTGACACATCAACTGTCGAGCTTATTCGGCTTAAATCTGATAAAAGATTGCTTAGAAATTTCTGATGTGCATCTGATTGCTCATTAAACGGACGGTGTGCAAGCCTTTTTTTAATTTGAGTCCATTCTACTACGAATGCCTTTAATTCTTCACCAAAATAAGTGTCCGCGAATTTTTCAAAAATATACTGTTCTGCTACTTCATTCGGATGAATTAAATCTGCTTTATAGAAGCGATAATCACGCAAATCATCCATCATTATTTCATAAGATGGGAAGTATTCAACATCGCTATAATCTGTCGTTAGATAATGACAAGCTGCACGTAGGATAGATTTTGAAACCTGATTTTCGGAAATACCGTCTTTTGTATGCCTTACTGGCGAAACCGTGAGGACGATTCTCAAATTCGGATTCATTTCTTTCAATTGCTTATAAAGTATAGCAAAACTTTTACATACATCTTTTACGCTTAGTAAGTCTTTTTCAAAATATTTACTTGGCATTTTATGGCAATTAGCTACATAAGCAGGATATTCCAAAAGCTTGTAGATAAAAGCTGTTCCGAAGGTAATAATCAGGAAATCTGTATGAAGTAATTGAGTAGATAAGCCTTTAAGATGTTTGTCGATATTATCCCTAAGCACATCCTTAGATTGAGCAAAGAATTGTGAATGAAAATCGTAATGAAACCAAGTTTTTTGATGCTCGACAAACAAGCGTTCGTCGGCAAATTGACAATCTGGAGAGAGGATTTTAAAAATCGAAAGAGGGTTAAATAATGTCCCCAGTGGATTTACTTCGATTTTAATCTTATTATTTTTCAACTGATTCCCAACTACATCAGCAAAGCAAGAGCCTAGCGTGATTAATTGGGAATCAATTGAAATTTTATTTTGTACAACTGGAATAGTAAAGGTTGTCCTAAATTCAGCCATCTATAGCTTATTTTTGTTTTACTGTAAATGCCAATGTGTCTGCATTTACTCCAGTAAAGATACCTAGTCCATTTGTAATGGTAGTAGGTGGCGTACTAATATTTTGTGAAGTACTTCCTGTGCTATTGTACAAAGCTGCATAATCTGGGTTTACTTTCAATAATACAAGATTGTGTTTACCAAAATATTGAAACTGCTGAGAACGCAACTGTGTAGTAGTTCCTTGTACAGGCTGACTTCTGAAACGTCTTGTCAAATCATTGAAATTACTTGTAGTTGGCAAGGTAATAATCAACACAGGGTTAGCTTCAATGTTATCGACTACCACAAAATGATAATCGCTGTTTGGATTACTCCATGATAAATTCACATCGGTATTCTCATCAAAGCCTCCCCCAAAGCCTCCCCCAGATGATAAGTTCAGTTTAGTTCTTGCGATAGATGTAATATCCGTTTTGAAACCAACAGGTTTTGTAGGGATAATTGTACTCGCAGTTACAGCATTACCATTATAAGTGAATGACAAATTGTAAGTAACGCCTACTTTTAATTTCACCGTTGAATCAGATTTGTACACACCCGCACCATTAGAAGTTAACGAATAGGTATTGGTACCATCCGAAATTTTGATATTTAATCCATTGATTGGAGCTTCCGTATTTGAGGTATCTTCATTATAAGCAATTTCTTTTTTCACCGATAAAGAAATTGGCTTGCCTGCTACTAAATACGCTTCAACAACGGGTCTTGCACCACCTTCGATAAAGTTGGAATCTTTATCACAAGCCACAATCCCTAACAATGAAGCAAAGATTATGATGGCCAAAAGGTTATTTTTTGATGATATAAATTTGATATATGATTTCATTTGTCGTTTTTAATTTAGCCTCTTTGCCTTCAAAATCTACGAGACAAAGAAAATCTTATTTACTTAAACTTATAGCTAAAAGTAAGATTCGGAGTAAAGCCCAAATAATTTACATCAGTGATAGACAAGTACTTGTTACCTGTAGTTTCGTCTGTAACAGTCTGGTATTTTTTGTACCAAACGTTTGTTTTTCCATAAACGTTAAACACTGAAAGACCAATACTACCATGTCCAAAATTATACGTAGCCGATATATCTAAACGGTGTGATGCTGGTAAGCGATTACCGTTAGTGATAGATGGGTCTGTAAAGTCTTTTTCTGTTCCGTCAAGTAATTTTACTGTATATCCTCCTACAATTGAAGTATAAGGTTTTCCTGAGGCATAAATCCAAGTAGCGGCTAGATCCCAACGTCCCATTTTATATATATTGACAGACTTAAATTCATGTCTTACGTCAAAGTTTGAAGGGAATGAGTTAGCAGAAAACTGTGCAATGTATTTATCCGAATGAGCAAAAGTATAACCTACCCAACCAGTATAGTCACCGAACTTCTTCTGAACCAAAAAGTCGATACCTTTTACTTTACCAGTACCATTAAAGAAAGTTTCGTTAGCAATTAAACCACGACCAATCTGTGGCGCAAAACGAAGCGTATAACGCGTATCATTCTGAATATCTTTATAATATCCTTCAACATCAAACAGATAATCATTCAATTCATAACTCAATCCAAATATATAATGTGTTGAAGAGGTAACTGGCAGATAAGAATCATTAGCCAATACCCAGAAATTACGGCTACCATTAGAAATATCTTCTCTTTCAACTTGTTTCGCAAATTGATAATAAATACCCCAAGCTCCTTTGAATTTCAAACGGTCGTTTACCGCATAAGTACCTGATAATCTTGGTTCAAAATAGTTTTTACCAGTAACATCAAAATAGTTAGCTCTAATACCTCCTTTTAAAACAAGTTTGTTATCAAATAATTTTAATTGGTCTTGCAAGTACGCTGTTAACAAGCTTCCTTTATCGTTTTTAGCAATAATAACTGTTGTATCATTTTGGCTATTTGAGTATTGAATATTCAGCCTTGTAGCTTGGATACCAAACGCCAACTGATTGCTCTTAGAAGTGTTATATTCAATATCTGTTTTAGCAGAAAAGTCTTTTAAGTCATTACTTTCTATCGAACCAAATTTAACAGTAGTCGTTTCATTATTTCTTACAAAACTATTTACACTTGTGTTATCTCTTCCACTGAAGAAGTTAGAATAACTTATCAAAGTGTTTGTATAGAATTTATCACTCCATTTTTTAGACCATTTCAAACTTGTTCCTGTATTACCCCATTTAGAAAGGTCGGTGTTATTAAAACCACCTCCGCCACCACCAAAGGGTAAGCCTAAATTCTGAGAGTTATCTAAATAATCTTCTCCGTTATAAATACTCAAACTTATATTTTCATTCTCAGATGGTTTAAAAGTCACTTTACCATTCAAGTCATAAAAATATGATGTGGCAGTTTGTGCACTCTGCGCACTCCTGAAACCTCCGCCAAAACCACCGCCTTGTGTAGTGGTAGTACTTGAGTTAAAGGTATTAAAGATTTTATTATACAAAGGACCTGCCCATGAACGACGACCTGCTACTGAGAAAGTTATCTTTTTATCTTTAGTAACTGGTCCTTCAGCCCATACATTCGCACTGATTAAGCTTAAATCTCCACCAAAGTTAAATTCTCTTTTATTACCATCTTTACTGGTAATCTCTACCACTGATGAAATTCTTCCTCCGAATTTGGCATCAAAACCACCTTTATAAAGCTGAACATCTTTGATTGGGTTTGAGTTGAAAGCCGAGAAGAACCCGTAAAGGTGATCTACATAATAAACGGTAAATCCATCATAAAGCACAAGGTTTTGATCGGGCGTACCACCACGCACATACAAACCAGAAGAAGACTGGTTGGCAGCACTAATCCCTGGCATTAGCTGGAAAGAACGGAAAATATCTTTTTCCCCAACGTTTGGTAATTTAGCAATATTACGTGGAGTCATTTTAAACATACCGATGGTTTCGGCAGCTTTCAATACCTCCGTTTTTTCCCCTTTTACAACTACTTCATCTAATTCTGTATTATCAGGCTCCATTTCGATGGTAATACCACTAATAGGCGCATCTGGAACAAGTTTAATTGTAGTAGTTACATAACCAATATAACTCAAAATTAACGTAGTCGTATCTGTCGGAACTTTCAAGAGTGTAAAATAACCATCCACGTTGGTTTGTGTACCCGTTTTCTTACTCTTAATCATGATATTCACGAAGGGAAGCGGCTCAGCAGAACGTGCGTCAAGGATTTTACCTGTGAAGGTAAAGTCAAATTTAGTAGCTGGTTTTAAAGCAGCCTGACGGCGAGTTGTTTGTGGAATCGCTTCAATCGCAAGACGATTAACAGAAAGTTGCGGAGTAGTACCATTTGTACTTGGAGCCTTGATGGCAGCATCAGCAATAGCAGGTGCAGGCACTGCTGAGTTACCACCATAGTAAGTACCACTATTATAGCTACTCTTTATATACACCTTCTGTGTTTTAGGAACAATATGCACTAATTGGTTATCATCCACATAGAATTTCAGACCCGATCCTTTTAAAAGTCCTCTCATTCCAGTTTCCAATGTCATATTATCAAACCAGTAACTTGCATATAAACCTTTAATTTTAGTGGGGTCATAAATAAATTTAGCGCCTGATTTTGCTTCTAAGTCTGCTAGAATTTCAGCTAAGGGGCGATTATTATAGAATTCATCTTTGATAGTAATCCCAGTAGTTGTTGTAACCTGCGAAAATACCTTCACTGAGAATAGTATTAAAGTGGTTAATAGAAAAAGTTTTTTCATGAAATACAGTTGGTTAATCCGAAGTACAAAGTTAGGGCAATCTTCTCATAAATTGCCACATACTTAAGAATACATCAAATAGACCTCTATTATTGTGGAATAGTTGCGTTAAAAATTGTTAAAAGCCTATGATTTGATATGAAATCGAGAAATGTGTATACTTATTGACCTATGATTTTGAAAAAGCCTTCAGAATAACTTTCGCTGATTGGAATTTGAGCATTGCCGATTTTAATCTTTAAATTTCTGATAGATTCTATTTTATCAAGCGAAACAATAAAAGATTTGTGTACTCTAAAACAATCGGGCGTTGGCAATTTCTCCTCGATGGCTTTCATCGTCATTCTTGTTACGATGGGCTTGGTAGAAGTAGAAATGTAGATTTTAATATAGTCTTTTAATCCTTCAATATAAGTAATTTCTGATACCCTGATTTTTACCAATGAATAATCTGCATTCACAAAAATAGCAGAGATTTTATCTTCATGAATTTCTTCTGAAACCTGAGGCTTGTTTTTTAAAGTATATAGTTCAAAAGCTTTATTAACAGCTTTTAGGAATCTCTCAAAATCAATAGGCTTTAGGAGGTAATCTACCACATCTAACTCAAATCCCTCTAGTGCATACTGTTTATAAGCCGTTACAAAAATTACCATCGGCTTATTTTTCAGGCTATGCAAAAACTGCACACCAGTGATGCCTGGCATTTGTATATCCAAGAATATTAAGTCTATTTCTTCATTTTGCACAACTTCGATGGCATCAAAAGCATTTTTACAACGTTTTACCAATTTCAAAAATGGCACTTTGTTGATATTATCCTCAAGTAAATCAAGGGCTAGATTTTCATCATCTACGGCAATACAATTAAGCATAAGCAATTTTATTTATTACACGTTTTCCCCTAAAATAGGATTAAATCATGTCTTATCTAACATCAAAGATACTCTTTTTGTTGATTGTAACATTACAAAAACTAATTAAGCATCGTCATCTTTACGAATAATGATGAGCTTTATTTTGTAATAATCGGCCTCGTCTTTAATAATTAATTGATGGTTCTCTGGATAAAGTAATTCTAATCTTCGTTTTACGTTGGTTAGCCCAATACCCGAAGCATCATCCTTTTTTTCCTGAAATTGACGATTCACCTTATTACTTACCTCAAATGTCAGGCTGTTTTTTTCTGTGGTCAATACAATATCAATGGTTGGATTGATAATCATACCCACACCATGTTTAAACGAGTTCTCTACAAATGGAATCAATAACATAGGTTCTATCGTTTGGTTCTTATCTAAATCACCCACTTGAAAATTAATAGCAATATCGTCTCCAAAGCGTAATTGCTGTAGTTCAATATAAGCTCTGAGGTATTGATATTCCCTTTCTAAGGTCACCATGGCATCATCAGATTCATATAGCATATAGCGCATCAAATCTGATAGTTTTACGACTACAGGTTCTACTTTTTCTGGTTTTCTTCTTGAGAGTGAAACAATGCTATTTAATACATTAAAAATAAAATGCGGGCTAATTTGAGAGCGTAAAAAGGATAGTTCAGACTTCAGTCTTTCATTTTCTTGTTCTTTTTTAGACTTTTCGTCTTCCATGCTATCTGATACAATCCGATATGATGTACTGATGGCTAAAAAGAAAAGCAATTGAAAGGTAAAACCCGTTTTGGGGATTGTTCGTGCATTAAAAAAAGTGTTTTTGATAATTCCGTTTAGAAAAAACACCGCAACTATCAAACAAACAATAGAAAGCAAATACCATCCAATGCCTTTAACTTTTAAAATCTTGGGAATCAAAAAATTGCTATTCAGGTAAAAAAATGGAATATTCAATAAGGTAAAGACTGCAAAGAAAATAGTAATAGATACCCTTGGTGGCGGCGGCGGACGGTGAATAATTGCCCGAGCAGGTTCAGCATTTTGTGCTTGAAGTATAAACGGTAATGCCAGCATAAAAGCCCAAAAAGCAATATGAAGAAATATAATTTGATATTTTGATAAATTATTTTTGGTCATTTTAGACATTCATTTATTAGCAATCACTCCTTAAAAAAAGCCTTATAAAAGAGAGACTTAGACAAATTTAATTAAAGATAAACTGTTAAAAAATATAATGGTATATTCCGTAAATTTGTGCAGACCATTCACCTCATAAAAGCGACCATTGAAAATTAGATATGCTTTTTAGTAAAAACGATAATCAAATACAGGAATGAAGAAATTAATCATCACCACAGTTACTTTTTTAGCATTTGTCCATAGCGGCTATTCTCAAGAAAAGCCAGCAAAAGTTGTTAAGGGACACATCAGCAAAATAAAAAAAGAGGTAGTGTTAGAAGAGGGCAAAGACCCTATTTGTAAAATGCATGTAGAAAAAGATGCCAAACATACTTCTACTTATCAAGGCAAAAAAGTTAGTTTTTGTAGTGTAGTTTGCAAAGAAATGTTTGATAAGAATCCCGAAAAATATGCTGTTAAACATTAAGAGCAATAATATTCGTGTTAGTAATTTTGTTATATTTGTTTAACATCTCTTTTGTATAGTTTCTGACCTTAGTACTACTTAATCTATGAACAAAAAATTAAAAGTAATGATGCTTGAGGCTGAAAAGAAAGTATATGAGCAAGTCTTAAATAGCCAGCAAGTCTTTCTTAAGGCAACCGAAATAGACGAATTACTTGACTTAATCTTAGAAATTAACAAACAGTTAGCTGAACTCAAAAAATAATATTTGTTATGAAGCCTCTTGAAAAACTCAGCGCTATTTTCTTAAAGATAGATAATGCTCGAAATCCTTCGGAAATTGAAGCTTTAAGTAATGAAGTTGATATAATATTGAAAGAAAATAATGAGCAACCCATAGAAGGAGTTGCTGATTTATTATTAGAACGAGCTAAATTATTGAAACAAAAAATAACATTGATGAGTCATGACTTTGAGGCAAAATTGGTTCAATAAATGAATTCTGATTAAAAACATCCTCTAAAAAATAAATATTTATTTTTTAGAGGATGTTTTTTGTTATCCAACAAAACTAAACTTCCATTTTAGTCCAAACAGCTCCTGCTGCATTTGATTTCAGAACGGTGTCAATAAATACCATTCCACGTAAACCTTCTTCAATACCCATAAAATCATGGATTGCTGGGTCGTATCCCGATGAACTAGCAGATTCCCCTTTTAAACCACCTGTTGCATTTTTCTGAGCCTCTTCTCCCCATCTTGCTCTCAGTGCATAGGTAAAGTTTCTATAAATATTTGCAAATGTTTCGATGTATCCTTCTGGGTGTCCTGCTGGCTGCCGAGTATGTGCCTGAGCTGCTTTTGAAAGATTACCCACACCAGTACGAAGGATTCTTGAACCATTTTCTTGATTAGTCAAAATCAACGTGTTAGGGTCCATTTGTTTCCATTTCAAACCTCCGAATTCTCCATATATTCTAATGTTCAAATCGTTCTCTTCCCCATTACAGATTTGCGAGTTGTGTAAAATCCCTTTTGCGCCGTTATCAAAACGTAAAAGCATATTGGCATCATCATCTAGTTGGCGACCTTCCACAAAAATTGTTAAATCAGCACAAATCTCTGTGATTTTTAAGCCTGTGATATATTCTGCCAAGTTTTCAGCATGCGTACCGATGTCTCCTACTCCGCCTGCCGCACCGCTTCTAGCAGGGTCGGTTCTCCAAGCAGCCTGTTTTTGACCAGTAGCTTCAACCAATTGTGCTAACCATCCCTGTGGATATTCTACGATTACCTTACGGATTTTACCAATTGCTCCTGCTTTGATTAATTCACGAGCTTCTTTAACCATTGGATAACCCGAATAGTTATGCGTCAACGCATAAATCAATCCCGACTCTTCAATAATATCTTTTAATAAATAGGCTTCTTTTGAATTCAAGGTAGCTGGTTTATCAGATACCACATGAAAACCATTTTCTAATGCCATCTTGGCCGCAGGAAAATGAACATGGTTTGGAGTAACAATAGAAACGAAGTCCATTCTTTCTCCTTCGGGAAGTGCTTTTTCAGCCAAAATCATTTCTTCAAATGAACCATAAACACGGTCTGGAGAGAGATAAAGAGCCTCACCTGTCGCTTTTGATTTAGCTGGGTCAGAACTAAATGCTCCGCAAACCAATTCAATTTCGCCATCCAATGCCGCACCACGGCGGTGAACAGCTCCGATGAAAGCTTCTAAGCTTCCACCAATCATACCCATTCTAACTTTTCTTGCCATTTTTCGTATCAATCAGTCGGTAAGTAATTATTTATGAATTTTATTTATCACAAATTTACCGCATAGTATTTTAATTAAATCCTTTCTTGTGATAAACTAAGTACAAAATTTCATAAAAATACTGATAAGAACTTACAGAGAATCTCGAAAAAAATTCGTTTTTTTGATAGATTTTTCTCTGATGATATTTCATAAAACCAAGATTTCTAATTTATTTAACACTTTTTTAATCCCTAATCAACTATGTCTCAAATCGTTAACCGCGACAAGCTTTTCCTAGGAAGTTGTTTTGCCTTAATAACCACTGCAATGGCTTTCGGTATCCGCGCTGGTGTTCTTACTCAACTTGGTGCAGAATTTCAACTTTCGTCACAAGAACTAGGTTACGTAAATCAAATGGCTTTTTTGGGCTTTCCAATCGCTATGATTATTGGTGGTCCTTTATATAATGCACTTGGCCCTAAAAAAATCATCTGGGTAGCCTTCTTTACCCACGTACTTGGTCTGGTTATGACTATTTTTTCTGGTGGATTCTGGACTTTATTAATCTCAACATTCTTTGTTGGATTTGGTAATGGAACCGTTGAAGCCGCTTGTAATCCGATGATTTCTGACATGTATGAAGGAAATGAAAAAACCAAAATGTTGAATCGTTTTCACATGTGGTTTCCTGGCGGTATCGTAATCGGAAGTCTTCTTTCTCAATTCATGACTTCTGCTAACATGGGTTGGCAATTACAAATTGGAGCAATTTTGATTCCAGCTGTAGGCTATGCATTCTTGTTCTTCGGACAAGCATTTCCTGCTAGTGTAGAGGAAGGTGCGGCATCTACAGGAGAAAACCTAAAATCTATGTTATCGCCTTTATACCTTTTCATGCTAGCTTGTATGGCTTTAACAGCTATTTCTGAGTTCGGTCCTGAGCAATGGATTGGTCCAGTTCTTGGTAAAGCAGGAGCTAGTCCAATGATTATCTTGGCTTTAGTAACAGGATTAATGGCAGTAGGTCGTTATTTTGCTGGTCCTATCGTTCACTCAATCAATCCGACAGGTGTATTATTAGCATCGGCAATATTCACAACTATTGGTGTAATTCTATTGAGCCAAGCAACAGGTGGAATGGTTTACGTATCTGCTGTAATTTTTGCGGTAGGCGTATGTTATTTCTGGCCAACAATGATTGGCTTTGTAGCTGAAAACTTACCTAGAACTGGAGCATTTGGTCTTTCAATTATGGGTGGTATGGGAATGTTTTCTACTTCTATTTTCCAACCAATTATTGGTTCTTGGATAGATGACGAAAAAGTAAAAGCTGCTGAAGCTGGACTTACTGGTGACATTGCTGAATTAACTGCGGGGCAGGCAACACTTGTTAACATGACGATTTTTCCTGCTATCTTGATTTTTGCATTCATAGGCTTGTATTTCTATATGCGTAAACGTACTCCTGCATATAAATAAAAGTTTTATCGTTATATCAAAAACAAACCCCACAAATACTTGTTATTCTGTGGGGTTTTCTTTGAAGCTATTTAAACTTTCCCATTCGGATTAAACTAAGTCTTTTAGAATAGCTTGTTCCAAAATTTACTCAACGTAGCGATGCTATGCTTCCCAAATTTTGAAAAAATCAATTCAATAATACAATACTTTCGCCTTAGAAACGGAAAGTCTAAACAGCTTCTTTGTCATTTTCCCGACTTTTACGTAACAATAAAAGGTTAATATTGATGCATTCATAAATTTGAAACTAATGCTAAAAATCGGAAAAAGGTTACTCATTGTCTATCTCACCATTTTTGTCATCTCACAAATATTGTCTTCTTGCTTTAACTTCAAAATGAGTCAAAAAGCAATAGATACTTCTTTCTCGGGTTTGAAGAACAAACCAATACAACATCAAATTGATGTACAAGGAATAAAAATGAATTATGCTGAAATTGGGAATGATAGCCTCCCAGTAGCTTTTTTTGTACATGGTTCTCCGGGTTCATGGACAGCCTTTATTGATTTCATGAAAGACACTTCTTTGTTGAAAAAAGTAAAAATGGTTTCGGTCGATAGAATTGGTTTTGGAGATTCAGATTTAGGTGAAGGTGAAAAATCTTTACAAAGGCAAGTAGCATTATTAAAACCGATTTTAGCCCATGAAAAACGTTTTGGAAAAAAAATTATCCTAATTGGGCATTCCTTAGGCGGCCCAATAATTGCCCGAATGGCGATGGATTATCCCGAATTGATTGATAACCTTATCATTGTAGCAGGTTCTATCTCGCCAGACTTGGAACCTAATGAGAAATGGTTTAGGATTCCGATGACATTTAAACCTATTAGTATTTTAATTCCTGCATCTTTTCGTGCTTCTAACGATGAAATCTTATATTTGAAACCAGAATTAGAAAAGATGTTACCTTTGTGGAAAAATATTCGCCAACCTGTTATCGTAATTCAAGGTGGAAAAGATATGTTGGTCAGTCTAAAGAACGCTGATTTTGCTGAGAAAATGTTGGTCAATTCAGCTAAAGTAGAGATTGTTAGGATAGATACCATGAATCATTTTGTGCCATGGTCACATCCATTTTTAATTAAGAATGCCATTTTAAAAGAGTTGTAAAAACAGCTTTGAGCAGTGAGATTTGAGCTATGAGTTTTACTAATACTGATGGCATGACTTGAAGTCATGCCATCAGTTCTATCCAATAAAGTCTAAAGCTCATCTCTCAAAGCTTATAGCTCAAAACTAAAAATATGAAATTAAGAGTAGGACAAGGCTATGATGTGCATCGCCTTGAAGAAGGACGAGTTTTTTGGTTAGGTGGTATCATCATTCCACATACGCACGGTGCTGTGGGGCATTCGGATGCTGATATTGTTTGTCATGTAATTTGTGATGCTTTATTGGGGGCTGCCAATATGCGAAATATAGGTTATCATTTTTCTGACAAAGACCCTCAATATAAAGGTGTTGATTCTAAGGTTTTAGTAAAAAGAGTACTAGAAATGATTCGTGAAGCAGGTTGGGAAGTAAACAATCTTGATGTAACAGTGATTTTACAAGAACCCAAACTGAATCCACATATTCCAGCGATGAAGACCTGCTTAGCAACTGTAATGAATATACCAGAAGAAGATTTAGCTATCAAGGCTACAACATCTGAACACATTGGCTTTGTAGGGCGTGGTGAAGGCATTGCAGCACAATGTGTGGCTTTGATTTGTAAGGAATAAATTGAATTGATTTGAAACTATTAAACAGAATAAAATACTGCCATAGACAACTATTTGTAAAAAAGTTTTATTTTTAATAAAAATTAATTTACGATGACAGAATCAACAATTAAGCCTCCACTTTCAAATGTTCAATTAGAGCTATTAAAACTCTATGCAACAGGTGTATCCGATGAAACATTATTAGAATTAAAGAGGACAATGGCAAAGTTTTTCTTGGATAAAGTGCGTCAATCAGCCGATAAAATTTGGGAAGATAAGGGATACACAGATGCTCAAATGCAAGCAGTAGATTAGCAGTATGAAGGTCGTATTAGATACAAATGTAATATTAAGAGCTATCTCAAGTAAATCTGAATATGCTATGCTGATTGATGAATTGTATATACAAAGCTACTCAGCATTGGTAAGTACAGAAATTCTATTGGAATATGAGGAAAAAATAACGCAATTTTTCAATAAGGATGTCGCTAAAAACTTCCTTGACTTCTTAATAATCTTACCAAATGTGGAAAAAGTTGAAGTATTCTTTCAACTTAATATCATTCAGTCTGATGCTGATGATAATAAATTTGTTGATTGTGCTTTTGTTGGAAATGCCCATTATATTGTAACTGACGACAAACATTTTAATATCCTAAAAAAGCTTGACTTCCCTAAAATACCTGTAATTACTGCGGAAAATTTTAAGCAATTATTAGCTTAAACAATTATTACTCTCTCTATTTCAAATATTAAGCAAAGCTTGACTTTAGCTATCAAGAGTATTCACCATGTAATAATACCCTTATTACTTCGTGATTTGTATTCTTTCTTATTCCTTGCAAACCAGCAAAACATTAATAAATACGCTGCCCAAAAGTCAGCAAATTATTATCTGGGTCAAGGATTGAAAACTCTTTTTGTCCCCAAGGTTTTGATGCTAAATGTCCTGCTGGATGAATGCTTGTTTTAGTGTCTAAAAACGTTTGGTACAACCTGTCAATATCATCTGTTCTGATATATACCTGACCATAGTTTTCTTTGGGATCAATTTCCTTAAACTCAAAAAAGTGTATTTGAATATCGTCTTTTTGTACCATCAAGTAGCCCTCAAAATCAGCACTACCAAATTCTTGAAAGCCTAATTGGTTTACATAAAAATCCCTTGTAATAGCTTTATTACGCATAGGAAGTTTCGGATTGATGTCGGTAAGCATATTTTTAATGGTTGAGTATTTGTGCTATTAGTACTTTAAAAGCTCCTTAAATAAGCTTTAAATGATATAAAGCTAATATTTTTTACCGTTTTTGTACTGCTTTACTATTAAAGTTTTTAAAATTGATTCACGAATAATCGTCAATGAACTTTTAGAAACTATAAGCAATCCACCTTGAAAAACATTGAATCTGTCTTTCAACATCTTGCCATCTCCTCTTTAAAATCTGCTCAATAGTATATTTTTCCTTAGGCTTTTTTTAAACAACCATTTTTTATTCCCAAAAGGGTAAAGATTAAAAGAACCATTCAACCCAAAACCACAAATATTAGCATTGTTAAATTTACCTTCATGATACATAAGTAATCAGGTAGGTAACTGGCTATTTGTAACAACTATTTTGCCCTAATTATCTACTCTGACATTTGCTAAATTTTATGCAAAAAAAATCCTTTTGGCACAAAGAAAAATATTTTCACTTAGTACCGAAGGAAATAGAAAGTTTTTAACGTCTAAGTTGGCAAATACTATAATCATTACAATTAACAAATTTAATTATGCAAACAAAATCAAAGCTAAAGCTAGCGTTAACTGAATTAACGTTATTGACAGTATTTGGGTTATTTATTGTAATTGCTTGTTCTAATTCTGAAACTGTAACACCAACAACTAATGACGATGTTGTTGTAGCTGTTGACCCTACTCTTTTTCTTGCATCAGGTTTAACAGAAAGTATCACTAAGGTGACCAGAACACTATCAGATGGGTCATCGGTAGAATGTTACAAAATTGTTACAAATAACACCCCTTCTGACCACGCTATGGGGCCGTGGTGTCCTACTAATATCAACGACGACGCAAGCAAAGGGGGAATATGGGCTAGTAATGGTAAATTGTATGACGTTGATGGAGCATTTGTTAAGAATCTAGCTACTTTTTATAATGATGCTGTCTGGAAATTGTATAATTCAGACGGCACAATAAAGGTTACAAATTCAAAGGCTTCCTGCGAGGCAGCCGCTCGACCAGATGTTGACCCTGCTTATAATAATTATTGTGTAGAATGCCAACCATCTTATGTAACGGGTATTAAAAAAACATTTTATATTCCTGTAAAACCAGTAAAACTAAGTTCAGCCGCTACTGCAAATGGTATGGGAGTAGTGATTGGTATCGCTTTCAATGGCGTAAATTTTGACCCTCCCGCTCCAGTATCAGCCATTCTTGGTGCCCATACCTTAGCTCCATTTGATGATGCCGGAGGGCATGTAAACACTCATTCTGGTTACCACTATCATGCTGCCACGGGCAAAAGCAAAACCGTTGCTCAAAGTGATGGACACGCTGCCATGATTGGCTACGTTATAGACGGCTACGGCTTATTTGAAAACTTAGACCCTTCAACTGGAAAAGCATATACCGATTTAGATGCCTCGGGTGGTCATTACGATTCAAAAAGAGGTTATCACTATCATGCCAATGCAGCTGGTTCTAATAGTTTTATTAATAGTTTCAGAGGAGCTCAGGGTTCTATGACAATTAGTTTGTAGTTTTTTCATAATAATAATCTATGACCTTTCTTAAATGGAGGTCATAGATAGTCTAACTTTTTTCTGATGCGAAAATTAATTTTGCTCTCCCTATTTTTTTTAGGGTCACTTCTTTCTTTTGCTCATAATCCTCAGATTTCTTCTGTGGCATTAGTACAAAGCCAAGGTAACAAATGGCATCTTATTGTAAGTTGCAGTTTGGGTGCGTATGAAATTGAGCTTAAAAATAACCATCCTGCCCTTGCTTTGGATAGGATGAATGCTAATGAGTTTCAAAAAATGTTTATCGAACATTTAATTGCGAAAATAAACATCACTGCCAACAAGGAATATACGGGGATTCTGAAAAATGCAAAAGTAATTTTAGGGCATCAAACCGATGTGAATTTTGAGGTAGAAGGATTACCCGAAAAACTGACTAACTTACAAATAGAACAGTCTGGTTTTGAAACGCTTAAAGACCATTATTGTATTTTGAAAGTAATAACACTGGCAAAAGAGTCACAGAATTTTATCTTAGAAAAAAACAATGATTATTCTATTACCCTAGCCTACAACAATCATGTTTTTACAGAAAAGCAAGGTAAAAAAAGTAATTATTGGCTATTAATTTTTCCTATATTAACAGTCTTTGCATTCATATATTTTAGCATCAAAAAAAAGACTTTAGACAGTGTGACTACGTAGTAATTACGCCCGACACAATGACGTAGTATTGATGGCTGTAAGCTTATTTTAATTGTTTAATGCAAAGCTAAAATATTGTTTGAATGGGTATTTGGAGGCGGAAGCTACAGGCTATTTATTGTTACAAGTAGTGAAAAGAATTAGAACAGCGAGGGATACTCTTATCATCTTCTTTTTATTCATTTTCAGTGTTTTTTTACTTTCGCTCTTTTTCTATACTGCTTGTTTTTATTTGAATCTACGATTGTCGTAATACTATCGTTCTCAATAATTGCATGAAGCGTTCCGTCTGGATTTACAATTGCTTTGGTATTACCATTACCAATAATAATGGTTTGCGTTCCATCAGGATTCTCGATTGTTTTAATAGTCCCGTTGCCAATAACTGTGGGTTGTCTCCTTTGTGGTTTCGTTATTGTTTTAGTAATAGCGTTGTCGTTGTCAATAAGCGTAGAATGCGTTCCATCAGGATTCACTATTGTCTTGATATTACCTTCGCCAACAACTTGAGAATGCGTTCCATTAGGATTAACAATTATTTTAGTACCACCATTGTCAATAAGTATTGAATGCGTACCGTCTGGATTTACGATAACCTTGTGAGTTTGTGAATATCCTTCAAATGCAAATACCCCAAACAAAATGATTAATATTTTTTTCATAGTCGTTTTTATTGTAAAACTTAAGCATTAAAACTAAGGCAAACACATCAATACGTGAATACTTTATAACCACTTTTTCATTGCCATTATATACGTCTCCACGAATAATTTAAACTATCTTAACAAATTTCGAGCGGGACGCTCTTCTATGTTTTAGGTTTTAGGAGAGCCTAAGACCAGTTGGAGAGAATTGAATTGTTCACAAAATTTATCATAAGACTCTGCTATTTCCTTTATTGAGGTATTTTTTTCATAGCGATTATCAAAAACCCAATTGATTAATTTCTCATTAACTTCTTTTTTAACAATAACTTCCCCTGCTGTATTTTCAGACCGCAAAAAAGGAGATATCATCTTGGGATACCCTAAAGGAATATAACGAATGTTAGAATCTAAGTAGTAAAGAATCTCACGAACATAACGTTTGTGAGATTCTTCTTCTAACCTTAGCTTTTCAAAGTCTTTATGGCAAGGGATAACAACTCTTGCAGAAGAAAGGTCACGCTTAAACGATAGTTTCAATATTTCAGTGTAATTACTATCATCCTCAATAGGAAAAACCTTCTCATGCTTGAATATATTTAGACCACTAATTATAGCGTCAGGTGAAAAATTTATTGAAAATGACGTAAAAGTATTTTTCAATTTGAAAAGTAAGAAAAATATTAGTTTAGATGCAATGCTATTACCGCTAACTTTAATCTCCAATTCATCATTTTGTAAATTCAAAATTTCAGGAGCATTACGATAAACACTTGTATCATGATTATAAACTACCTTAATTTTATTTGTACTTGATATAAGTTCCTTCATTGTAAAAAGCCTTTCATCTTCCAATCTAACTTTAAAATCTTCCCACTGATTAAATGATTTTATATCAATTTTTTTACAAATTTCAGAATCTGCATAATAATGCAAAAACATACTTCCTTTTGATTTACTTATATCAGTTTTAAAAATATTATTGAACTGCTTAGTCATTATTCTAAATGCTGCTATCAACCAATTATCATGAAGTTTGTATAAATATTCTGATTTGATTTTATTCCTATTTAAAGTCAACACTTCTGAAGCTTTTTCTTTGTGGATGTTTACATCAAATCCTATAAAATCAAAATTTAAGTTATAATCAACTTTTTGATTTTTGTAATATACATCATTTGTCCACCTGTTTACTACAGATTCTTCTTCGTCGCTGTATATACTCATTTCAAGTGAAGTTTCATCATCAAAATAATCAAATTGTGGACTTGTTGTATTTTCTTTTAATTTAATATCATCCCCATTTAAAGACAAATAAACAGGTATTGAACTTTTACTTGCAAAATCAAATATTTCGTCAAGAATTCTACCTATTTCAATATCAAACGAATCATAGGAAAATGGGTCAAAGTTTTTTACAATTCTATAAGTATTTTTATGATTGAGGCTTACCGAGTAATTATCTGGAATAACCTGTGTTTTGTGGGTAAAAATAATCTTAGAGCCTGGTTTGACTGAATGATTGGTCTTTTCTTTTTTTATTAAAATATTTCCTCCCTTAGAAGAATTAGGACTATTTAGTTCAATGATTTGAAATTCTTCATTTGAAAAGCTTTTAGTTTCAATAGTGACTAAGTCTGTTAACATGAATATACTTTGAAAACCAATACCAAATGTTCCCGATGGTCTCATCCAAAAAGGCATACTTTCAATAATTCTCGTTTTCTCATGGTTTTTTGAAGAACTCCCTGTATTCATTAAAAATTTCAAATCATTATCTGAAATACCTATACCATTATCTTTGATTTTTATTTCCCAATTCTTATAAGCACCAACTAATCCAACTTCTCTAATTTCAATACAAATAGAATAATTCTTAACCATATCTAAAAAATCAGCACTATTGGGGTAAGAAAAATCGCTCACTGCACTATGTTCAAGCCAGATTCTTAGTAAAGTAGCATCTACAGCATTCTGTAAAACCTCACGTACACATTGATATGCACCATCATAAATTCCTGCTCCTTGAAGAAGTGCTAATGCCTTGTCTGTATCAACTGTAAATTGAGGTTTTTTTTTTCCATCTATCAATTCATAGTCTTTTAGTTTCACTTCTAAAGTACCTATTGTTGGTAAATATCCTAATTCTTTTGATGGTACAATTCTATTCCAGCTAATCATTTGACTCTTTATTTCAGAATCTAAATAATTAAACCAATGTTGTGTAATACTTGCGACTTCATAGTCTTTACAATGTGCTGAAATTTCAATTCTTTCTCTATCAACTCTAAAATGTTTAATTGATAAATGTTTTGCTTTATGATTTAATGTGTCTATTGGGATTTTTGTCAGAGTACTCAAAATAACCTCCGAAAATCTGTTGTTATCTAAATCAAGTAAATCTCCAATTCTTAATAAACAAGCAATAAACCTTGGATGAGCATCTTCAGTATCAATACCAACCTCACAAAATGGTAATGCCATAACATCCGTAAAATCTTTAGTATGAGATGAACAGATGTTAGAAAGAATTTCAATTATCCTTTGAGGGATGACACCCCTTGGTGATAATAATTGAAACTCACTTGTTGGATTGTTAATTATATGTTTAGATCTATCAGCATGATTCCATCTGAAAAATTCAGCAAGAATATATTTAACAGCATCGTTTGTTTCAAGATTGAATACGTCTGACTTTAATCTAATTTTATTTTCAATAATATTAAATTGGCACGCAAAAGGGTAAAGTCCACTTTTTGTATCATCAATAATCTCTTTAAAAAATTCAATAAACTCAATTGAATTAAGTGCTTGAATCATCTTCTCACTTGATACAACCATCCCAATATCATGATTGTATGATGCCTCTAACATTAACCAAATGTCAATTGCTGATAGTTTAGTAAAATTTTCTTTTCCTATCACTCTTGCAATATTATTGATAATAGTTATAGAGTGAGATTCATCGTGAAGACTATAATGTGGAAAAAGATTTGAAACCGCTTGAAGTGCTACAGGAATAACTTTTTTATCATAATTCCATTGAGCAAATAGAATTGAACTTTGAGTATCTTTTGTTTTTTCATACAAAAGGTCTTCGAGAAATTTTATCATTTTTTTAGATATTTATTATAATTATTATTCCACAAGTCTAAGTATTAAGAGATTTTCATTGATAGCATGATTTCAAGTCATGCCCCCAGTATTTTTGGGCTATTCCGCTTGCCTAAAACAAACATACAAATAATTATCAATCACCTCCCCGTTTTTAATAGATGCTTTTGTTTGAATACTTTCTAATTGATAGCCTGCTTTTTCTAATACCCGCATAGAGGCTTTGTTGTATTCAAATATTCCTGCCCAAATTCTGATGATTTCAGGAAAGTTTTTAAATACATAATCGGTCA
This sequence comes from Arcicella aquatica, assembly GCF_034928825.1. Taxonomy (NCBI): domain Bacteria; kingdom Pseudomonadati; phylum Bacteroidota; class Cytophagia; order Cytophagales; family Flectobacillaceae; genus Arcicella; species Arcicella aquatica. The sequence goes on from NZ_JAYFUL010000002.1 coordinate 26,374, forward strand.
TTGCTTTTACCGCTTCAGACATTATTCCTTTGCCCCAATGGGCTTCGCCTAACCAATAGCCAATCTCGGCACTGATACGATAAATATCGTTGCCCACTATAATACCAATTCCTCCTACTACTTTGCCGTCAATTACAATCGCTAAAGTGTTAATAGGCTTAGTTAACTTTTTGTTTGCATCCACCCACCAAACTGCATCATCGTACGTATATGGATGCGGAAAGGAATCACGGACATTATTAAATATCTTGATATTATTAGCATGACTCACTAATGATGCTTCGTCCCCATCTTGAAAAGGACGTAATGAAAAAGCTTTGCTTTGGTAAATGTATTTTCCCTCTTCGTTCATACAGAATATTTAGAAGCTGTTTAAACTTTCCCTTTCGGGTTAAACTAAGTCTTTTAGAATAGCTTGTTCCAAAATTTACTCAACGTAGCGATGCTATGCTTCCCAAATTTTGAAAAAATCAATTCAAAAATACAATACTTTCACCTTAGAAACGGAAAGTTTAAACAGCTTCTTAATAAAAAGCTCATCCCTCAGAGCTCAATGCTTATCGCTATTTTAAAAGTGCAACCTCAACTGTACTTTTACTTCTGAGCGATGTGATGCTAAAATTTCTTCTAATCCTGAGCCAAAAGTGGCATCATCTCCTAATAAATCTGTCCTCGCCCAGCGAACCCAAGCATCTACATTTCGACTGACTTTGTATTTTGCCAAGAGATAATGTCGAAAACCATGTTGATAATAAGCAGGAAAAGAAAAAGCATAGAGAACATCCTGCTCATAAAAATATTGTCGGTTATCATAATCATCCGTGTTGAAATAGGCAATCCTACCAGATAATGATAACCGTCCTAAATCTGCATTTACGTCCTGTGCAATAGCAAAACCCTTTGTCAAGCTTTGTCCTTCAAACTGAAAAGTACTGAAAGATGCCCTCGTCTGAAACTCCCATGTTTTAGACATCCTGTAGTTTATATTCGCCAATAATGCTCTTTTACTTCTTTCTCTTACTACGGTAATTTCTCTGGTTTTTTCCTTGCCTTTATCCAGATAGGTTTCTGTAATTTTGGTATTCTCTTCTTTGTTCTCTTGCCTGAATTGTAAATAGGCTTGTAGTTTTTTAAAAGGCTGAAAAGTGATTCTTCCTAAATAATCAAAACCCGTAGTCGGTTGTTTATCGACGAGGTATCTATACCAAGGAAAGTAAAAATAATCGAAATAAGCCGAGGCCGACCACTTTTTATTAAATGAATGTTTTATCCCTGCATAGATACCTCGTTCATTGATATTGCGGGAATTTTCGGAAAAACCATTACCATAAAAACTATGAAAATCTTTATCATAATTTCTTAATAAAACCGATATATCAGTCCGATTACTTAGGCTTGCTAAAACGCCCGTTACAGCACCAATACCACCACTTGTCGAGCGAGCGGCCTCTCCAAAAAAATTATAATTCTGATAATTATAACTCCAATGAAGACCAGTCAAAAGATTCTCTTTCCCAGAAAATTCGTATTGATTATATGCCTTATCAGCTTTTACAAGTGGTAAACTAAAATTGGTTTTCAATAAAGTAATCCCAGCTTGAAAAGTATTCGTTTTGTTATTGAAGGTAATATCTCCCCCAAAGTTTTCTTCCATCAACGACCTTTTATCAGCAATTTCAGAAGATGTTCTATGCAAACCTGCTGTTTGTAATGAAGTAACATAATTGGCATTTGTATTTTTATCTAAAGCCAAATTCGCATCACGATTTACTCGGGAATAAAAACCTGTCATTTCAAAAGCTTTGAATTGATAAGTAGCCGCACCTCCTCTGAAGAAATTGCTTTCCATAACAGATGTATAAGGACGAACGCCTAAATGATTCCTACGGGTGGTAAGTACTGTTTCTGAGCCCTTCCCTAAATAGAAGCCCGCAGCGGCAATCAATCCTTGACCAAACTGCAATTGATAGTCGCCCAAGTTAATATTTTTCCAATGCCCTTTATTTTGAATTTGAAAGTGAAAGGAGGTAAAATCGGTCAACTGACTTTCGCCTTCGTCTTTTTCCACAGTAAAGCCAGCACTAAAATTCTTTGGCAAAGACACTTTATACCGAGCATACAATTTCATAGGCGAACCTTCATAACGCACTTTACTGCGTGAATCAGGCTCAGTAAAGCCTTTCTTTGTTTCTACATATTGAGTATATCTAAGCAATAAGTATTGATTAGCTTTTTGCCAACTGTTTTGAAAGTCTTTAATCGATAGTCCATCGGCTTTTACTGTAACGAAAGGGATGAATTTATAAATAGTCGCTAAATCAAAATCTGGAATGGCTTGTAATTCATAAATAGACAGGAATTTTCCTGCTTTATCACGGTAGTTAAAGAAGGAATTCAGTTGTTTTTCAGAAAGTATGTACAAAGAAGCGAGCTCGGAACGAGAAACAGTATTTAAATCCAGTGGACTCAGATAATTCTGGTAAAGAGATTCAAACAAGTCTTCAGAAATACCATCAACGGGGTTGCCCATGATTTCCTGAATAAGGTTTCGTATATTATTTTCTTTAGTAGAATAATCCTGAGCATTTACATGAGCATAACAAAGAATGCTGATGAGCAGGAGTAGATATTTTTTCATAATAAACCGTTAAAGTGCAGTACAAAAAAATGATGCTCTGAGTAATCATTCTCAAAAGCATCATTTAAAGGACTTTATACCAACAATTTAAATATTTTTAATGAAATTTTCTAGCAACTACTTCTAAAAAATCATTAGCTTCTTCAGCAACCGAAATCCAATTGTATTTAGGCGCTAAATATTTATTCATATAATTTTTAGCATCCGAAAGATTGCTACAAGCATCTATTTTATCAATGGCATTGCTATATGCATTGATGTCACCATCAAATAATTTACCAATAAAAACGAATTTTTGATTTAGACTTACCCCATCGGCAATGCTTTTAATAGGACGATTGAAAGCTAAATCAGCCAAAGGTGTTCCCCCCGCTACGTTATCTCTCTTCAATAAATCATTAACCGTTGGTAAATCTCCTACGAAGGTATCATTTAGGCGATCTAAGCCTGGCAATTTCATCTCCGCAGGCGTACCTTTTCTATCTATTTCAGCTTGAATTTTATCAACAGTTGGTAACGGAGCGTTTTCATCATCTAACTCATCTTCAATATCAAAAAAAGATTGTGATGCCGCTTTCTTAACAGGAATTTCTTCCACAAGTCTCGCCGAAGCTTTTATAAAATCTTCTTTTTTGAAAGGTACTTTAGCGGATAACGTTTCAAAATACTTATCAACATTTTCAAACGCTACGTTGTCGCTAATTTCATTCAGCCAATTCAACGCAACAGTTACATATACCTTATCATCATTGCCCATTTTCTCGGTCATTGATTTAGCAATGTGGCTGTTAATCTTGGTATATTTTGCGAGTTGTGCTAGACGTTCTTTAGTAAGTGTAAATTCTGGAGAATCTCTTACAAAATCATCAAAGTATTTACTTGGATCAAGTAATAAAATAATGGTTTTTACAACAGCTTTCGATAACATCGGTTCAAAATGTTCTCGTTTCACCATGATATTTTGTGAAGCCGTATTCATGAAAGTCTTCAAGGCAGCTTTAACGTCGTCACTATCAAAATTAAAGTAAGGACTTTTAAAGGCTTCTGTATCAGCTTTCCATTTCTCAAACAAATCGCTTACAACAAACATATTCACTTGGGCAACATTGCTAAGTTTTAAAATTTGTTGTCCATTGATTGTGGCAGTTCTATTAAAAAAGTCATCACAAACTTGGTTAGCATATTTTTGTCCATAATTTTCGATTGCCGAAAAGTCTAACTTCATGATTTCTTAGAGGGTCTTTTTAAATCTATTTGAGATACCGTAATAAAATAATACTACTTATTAGCAAAGTTAATGTATTAATGAATCAGAAAGAAGGGAGATTACATGAATCAAAATAAATCGTTACTAATAAGCATTTTAGCTAAATAATCGCAAAAATTGAACCAAAGATTTACAATAACTATCAATAGGTGAATTAATTATACTATTGAAAATGGTTCATCAGTACACCCACTCTTGGTAACGATTATGTAAATTGCAATAATTCGTTCACATATTACGCTTTTTTGATACAGAAAATTGTGTTTTAAATAGCTAAATAACCCAAATTATGGAATTAATTAAACCTCTACTAAAAGGAATACTATATGTGGTATTAGGAATGATTGTTTTAATTTTATCATTCTTATTTATTTTACCAATGTTTACGAGTCATAAAGCAAAATTTGAGATTAATCCTATTAATGGACAATATGTATTTGAGCATACTTTCCCTGAGCATGATAATTACACCTACATTGCTGTAGCAATAGAAGGGGAAATAAGCGAAGATACCGACATTTTAATGTCCAACACTACAAACGTAATTAAACTTTCTAAAAGTACTGATATCGATACAGTTTACCGAGGTGATTACTATGCCAATGATGTTAAATTAACCTTCAAATTCAATAAAAAGTGTAAAGGCAATTTAAAAGGTACAGTTTGGGTCAGTTTTATCCCATGAAACAAGCAATAAAAAAAGCCCGAAGAAATAAATTTTCTCGGGCTTTTTTATTGAAATAATTTCTTATTAGCTAATCTCTAGCTTTTCGCAAGCCTTCATAGCTGCTGTTTGCTCTGCTTTCTTTTTGGAATATCCCTGCCCTATCGAAAAGGCTTCTTCATTCACAAAAATAGTTGCTGTAAATTCTTTATTATGTTTTGAACCCTCTTCGATGATTTCAAACCTAATAGGTTTGCCTTCGCGCTGAGCCCATTCTATGACGATTGATTTAAAATTAGGATTATTTTGTACAACTGTCTCAATATCAAAATGCTGCGTAAGTATTTTTTTGATAATGAACGACCTTGTAAAACGAAAACCCTTGTCTAAGTAAATGGCTCCGATTAACGCTTCTAATGCATCGCCATACATTGATGTTCTGGTAAGTACGGTTTTACGGTTACCATCATATTCAACAAGCCTATCCAGACCAATTTTTCTAGCTACTACATTCAAAGATTCACGACTAACCATTCTCGAACGAATTTCGGTTAAAAAACCTTCGTCTTTAAAAGGGAATTTTTTAAACAAATATTCTGCTGTAATCATCCCTAATACTGAGTCTCCTAGAAATTCAAGTCTTTCATTAGAATCCTTGTAACCTTTAGCGATTGTTTCTTTGGATACCGAAGAGTGCATAAAAGCTAATCGATACAGCATTAAATTCGAGGGATTCTCCCCGATAATATGTTCTACTGCATTTTTTAACTTCTTGTCTTTAGGATCACTTGAAAAAAAATCAATAATTGGTGATAGCATATTTCTAAAATGATAATTGATAGTTAAAACCTAATAGCTAAAGCTGATTGAATGAGATTGCAACATTAATAAAAAAATTTGACTTCGCCTTAACTACTATCAATTATCCCCTATTCCCCTATCAACTAAAAACTATATTTTTTTGAATATAACCGTAGCATTATGACCTCCAAAGCCAAATCCATTACTTAAAACAACATCTATTTTTCTTTCTTGAGCTTTATTCAAAGTCAAATTTAAACGATTGTCAACTTCTGGATCTTCCGTAAAATGGTTAATCGTTGGAGGTACAAGTTGATGCTGTATTGCTAAGATTGAAGCCACGGCTTCGATAGCACCTGCTCCACCTAATAAGTGACCAGTCATAGATTTTGTCGAGCTTATGTTCATTTTATAAGCATGCTCTCCAAATAAATCTACAATTGCTTTCAACTCTTGTGGGTCACCAAGAGGGGTAGATGTACCATGTGTATTGATATAATCTACTTCTTCTGGTTGGATTCCAGCATCATCAAGGGCATCTTTCATCGAAAGTAATGCTCCATAACCATCTGGGTGTGGTGCGGTAATATGGTAAGCATCAGAAGAGAACCCTCCGCCGATTAACTCAGCATAAATTTTTGCTCCACGAGCAACCGCATGGTCATAATCTTCTAAGATTAATGCTCCTGCACCTTCACCTACTACAAAACCGTCACGATCTTTATCATAAGGACGTGAAGCTGTTTTAGGGTCATCATTGCGTTCAGACATCGCACGCATGGCTGTAAAACCACCCACACTGGCAATCGTTACTGCTGCTTCAGAGCCGCCAGTCACACAAATATTAATACGCCCTAATCTGATATAATTAAAAGCATCAATAATCGCATTATTGGCAGATGAACAAGCCGAAACAGTTACGTAGTTTGGTCCACGGAAACCATGACGAATTGAAATATTACCCGATGCTGAATCGGCAATCATTTTTGGAATAAAGAAAGGATTGATTTTTGGCGTGCCATCCCCTTTTCCGAAGTAAATCATTTCTTCTTCAAAAGTTTTTAAGCCTCCGATACCAGAACCCCAAATTACCCCTACTTTATTTTTATCTATATTTTCAAGGTCAAGTCCTGAATCTACAATAGCTTCATCAGCCGCAACTACTGCATATTGAGTAAACTGATCCATCCGACGAGCATCTTGGCGAGGAATAAATTTTGTAACATCAAAGTTTTTCAATTCGCAAGCAAAGCGAGTACGAAATTTTGAAGCATCAAATTTTGTGATATTATCGCAACCACTGACTCCATTTTTTAGTCCATCCCAATATTCTGGTACAGTATTTCCGATAGGAGTCAAAGCACCTATTCCCGTTACGACTACTCTTTTAAAACTCTTCATGAGAAAAATAAAATTTAACTAAGTATTAGATAAAAGATGATAGATGAAATTAGAGGAAAAAATACCATCCAATTTATCTGTTTTGAACACTTCTTAATCTTTAACTCCTTTGGCTTTTATCTAAGCATATAAATTAATACTCAAATTTGAGCATAATTAACCTGAAAATCAATAAAAATGTGCTAATCTGTCATAAAACTATAGTTCAGGTAGAATCAATAATTTTACTTTCAAATTAGCACATAAAGAAGTTCAGATTACTTGGCGTTTTCTTCAAGATATGTGATTGCCTGACCAACTGTTTGGATATTTTCAGCTTGATCATCAGGAATAGAAACGTTAAATTCCTTTTCGAATTCCATGATTAATTCTACTGTATCCAATGAGTCTGCACCCAAATCATTTGTGAATGAAGCCTCTGGAGTAACTTCTGCTGCGTCAACGCCCAACTTCTCGACGATAATGCCTTTTACTTTTTCTGCAATGTCTGCCATTTTTAGAACGATTTTTGGTTAGAAAAACGGTGCAAAGATGATGATAAAAATTAGATTATCAAACATTTTTTTAATACCGCATTACTATGAAAAGATTTACTATAATTATTTAAAGAATATTATTAAAAACATAATGAAGCAGCTCCTAAAAGACCTGCATCATTACCCAAAGTAGCACGTTTAATGGTTAATCCGTCGGCATGATATTTGGTTAACCAGCGTTCCATTGTGGATGTAATTGATGGTAAAATATAGTCAAACGAAGCTGACAACCCTCCACCAATCAAGATTAAATTGATATCAAGGATGGCTACTAAGTGACATAAATTTTCGCCAAGCAATTCTCCTACTTTCGTAAATACCTGTAAAGCTAATGCATCTCCTTCTGAAGCAGAAGCTACTAATCCTGTTGTTGAGATAGTTCCATCATCGGGTAGTTGAGTAACACCTCTGAATTCTTTTCTCATTGTATTAGCAAGGTCTAACAATTCATTTTTACCAATGTTTCTCTCTAAAACCTTACCATTTACTGAAGGCGTATGCCCTGGTTCCATCGCATTACCTCTACCGCCAGTAAATACTTTTTTACCAATGATGGCTGCACCGCCAACACCTGTCCCTAAAGTAATAAAGATATAGCTTTCGTCAATACGATCTTCACCAAAATAGAATTCTCCTAAAGCTGCTGCGTTCGCATCATTTTCAAGGAAAAAATCAACTGCTGGGAAGCGTTTTTTAAGTATCTCAACCAAAGGAACATTGTTCAACTCAGGGATTGCCGTAATTTCAATTGGCGTTACTCTAGCCGAATTAATCATTCCCGGTAAGCCGATTCCTACTTTAGTGATATTTTTATTATCAATAAGTTGTAAACCTATTGCTTCTCCGAGACGGTCTTCGAAATGTCCTGATTTTCGCCAGCTCACAGTATCGTGACTATAAAAATTAGAAATTTGTCCTGTTTCTGAATTTACGATGCCCATCTTGACATTCGTTCCACCAATGTCTATGCCTAAGTACTCGACTGCCGCCATTATTTTTTATTGTATAGTGATAGTAAAAGTTTTGTGGTCTCAAAAATACGGAATTTTTATCAGTCAATAATACAAACTAAAAACGATTTACGTCTTTTTATGTACTATCCTGTATTATTGATGGAAACTATTTGTACTTTTTTAGCATTTTTTATAGCTATAACTACTCAACGATTCCGCCCTTATTCCCCAGACCTGCTTTTTTAAGTTGTTCTACTATTTCAAAAACTGCTGGACAAACTTTTGTATTTTCTAAAGTAAGGGGTAAAATTCCAGCAATATTCTTACGATCTGTATGTGGATATTCTCTGCAAGCCTTAGGTCTAAAGTCATAAATTGAACAATAATTATCTAAACCTAAGAAAGTACAAGGCGAGGAATTCAGCACATAGTCGTGGTCGTTATCCAAATGTAAATGCTCTTTTACTAACTGAGCAGGACGAATACGCAAATGTTTTGCGATTCTATCAATATCAATGTCTGTAAAGATTGGGCTGGTAGTTTTACAGCAATTTCCACATTTCAAACAATCTACTTCATCAAAAACATCTTCATGCACAGGATGAAAAGCTTCATCCAACTTTTTGATTTTTTTATTTTTAAGTCTATCAAAAAACTTTTTATTTTCGGGAAACTTCAAACGAGCTTGTTCGTTGAAAGCTTCTATGTTTTCTTCTGTATATATCATGGGGTAATCTTTTTCTCTAAAACGGATTCGATGAAAATTTTTAAGCTGGGGTTTGATTTATATACTTTCATCAACACTTTATTTTTACGATAGTCTTTTGAAACCTTATCGTAGTCGTTATAATTCTTCTCAAACTTTCCAGCTTTTTGGTGAAGTCTATAATCACAATTATTGATGGCCTCTTTGATTTTGTCAGTGTAATAAAGTGGTAATAGCCAACACTCTATTTCATCAACAGAAATCGCAAATACAATTCTACTAATTATTTTATCAAAAAACTCTTGACCAAAAGCTTCTATAATACTCAGCTTAAATTTGTCTATTACTTTTTCTACTAATTCTTCTGGTAATAGCTTTCTTCCCTCTTCATTAGTTTGTTTAACATCAAAGTGTACTTGTTCAGAAACGTCAGTATCAATTTGAACAACGAAATACCGAATGCGTTGAAAAGCATCTCTAAAATCTTGTGAACGACAATATTCAAATACTTTATACCAACCACCAAACTTCTTAATTTCATCTTCATTAGTAGCATCACGAATAGGTTGTAAAGGGGTTATTTCATCAGAAATATCATCCTCAAACAAACCTATTAAAATATTTTCCAAGACTGCATGGTCTGAAGGACCTTCCGCTACAAGTCCAAATAATGTCATAATTTTAAAAGTTTTTAGGTAAACCACCGATATAGCCTCTCATAAACTGTTCTGAAAGTCGAACTGGGATTTCTCCTTCGGGAGTAGGAATTGGTAGAACTCTTTTTGTTTTGGTATGTCCCTCTTTATTTCTTGATACTACCAACAAACGCTGTTCGTCATCATTCAAATTGAGTCCGTCCAAAATAGCAGGGTTATGTGTTGTAAAAATCACTTGTTTATCGTGCTTTTCAGCCAATTTTGCCAATACTTTGATTAACTCACTACACAATTTTGGATTCAGCGAAGTATCAATATTATCAATAGCAAAAAACTTTGGGGTATATTTTGAAATAAATAGAGCAAAGTAAAACATCAAAAACAGAAAGCCTTCATTAGCACTTCGTTGGTCGAAGTATTGTAATCCTTCTTCCAAAAAACGGTCTTTTATCCTGATTCTTCTTTCCGTAAACACTAAATCTTTAGGTATTTCAAAGCCTTCAAACCAATCTATTAATTCCAAATTTTCAATTACTTCTTGAAACTCCTCTGGTGTTTCCTGGCTCATCACAGAAAGTAATTTGAATAAACCTTCCCCTCTAATGCCTAAAGGTTCTATCTGAGATTCTTCTTCAAATTTTCTTAGGAAACTATTTTCGGGAGTGTAGATTAAGAAATTTAAAAATTTCTTAATCTCTTGTTTATGTTTATCTATTATATTTTTTACTTCGTCTAATAACTGATTCTCCTTTATTAGATTAAATTCTTTAAAACTTCTTATAATTTCTTCTTCTTTTATATTTAATATAGGTTTGTGATTCCTATTAACAAAATCGTACTTTTCTTTCTTTTTTTTTGCTTCCAAAAGTAATTTACTATTATAAGCTGTATTCCACACTGAAAAAGCTTCATTATCATTATCAATATGATTTGTTATTACTTCATCTAATAAATTAAATGTAATCGTAACACTTTCAATCAAACTGTTTTTCAGGAAACCATTTCTCATAGCTTTAGGCTCAGTTACTCTAATTCCTCTTGAGGACAAAAATTCATTCCCTAACTTATTTTCAGCCGCAGCCGAGCCAAAAGCTATTGCTTCCAAAATATTACTTTTTCCACAACCGTTTGCTCCTATCAAAATATTGACACGTCCTAATTCAAGCGTTAAATCTTGAACTGATTTATAATTCTGTATCCTTACTTCTTTGACCATCTTGCTATTATTAAATAAAAAGGTTCGACAATTTACAAAAAACTGTCGAACCTTTTGAAAATATTATGTTTTGGATTAAGCCAAAGCTCCTTTCAATACACATTCGTCGCGGTCTGGACCCGTAGAGATAAAATTGATTGGTAAACCTAGTTTCTCTTCCAAGAAAGTAATATAGCCTGTTAATTCAGCTGGAAGGTTTTCGAAATTTCTTAATCCTTCTAACGAACAGTTCCACCCTTTCAATGTTTCATAAACTGGTTCTACAATCGTATCAGTCATATCGTAAGGCAATTGCTCTGTAACCGTACCGTCTGGTAATTTATAAGCAACGCACACTTCTATTTCTTCAAATATGTTTAATACGTCAGCCTTCATCATGACCAATTGCGTTACGCCATTAATCATCATTGCGTATTTAAGCGCTGGTAAATCAATCCAACCACAACGACGAGGACGACCAGTAGTTGAACCAAATTCACGACCTTCCTGACGCATTCTTTCGCCTACTTCATCCATCAATTCCGTAGGGAATGGTCCTGAACCTACACGTGTAGCATAAGCTTTGAAGATACCATAAACTTCGCCAATGTTTTTGGGAGCAACCCCTAAACCTGTACAAGCACCTGCCGTGATAGTGTTTGAAGAAGTAACAAATGGATACGAACCAAAGTCAACATCTAATAAACTTCCTTGCGCACCCTCAGCCAAAATCGTTTTGCCAGCAGTAATCGCATTGTTTACAGAGTATTCAGAATCTACCAAACGGAATTGTTTCATAAACTCTACGGCTTCAAAAAAGTCAGCTTCAGCGGCTGTTAAATCATATTCAAACTTATAGACATCTAAAATTGCAGTATGACGAGCCACCAAAGCATCGTATTTTGCTTTGAAGTTTGGTGAAATCATATCACCTACTCTTAATCCTTGACGTGAAATTTTATCAGTATAAGTTGGTCCGATACCTTTTAACGTTGAACCAATTTTAGCATCGCCTTTTGCTTTTTCATAGGCAGCATCCAACAAACGGTGTGTTGGAAGAATGATAGAAGCTTTTTTAGATACTTCTAGGTTTTCAAGTACGTTCAAATTATACTTTGCTAAACCATCAATTTCTTTTTTGAAAATAATTGGGTCAAGCACAACACCATTTCCAATAATGTTTTGTACATCCTGACGGAAAATTCCAGATGGAATTTGGTGCAAAACATGTTTAAAACCATCGAATTCAAGGGTATGTCCAGCATTTGGCCCACCTTGAAAACGAGCAACAACTTGATATTTAGGGGCTAAAACATCAACTATTTTACCCTTTCCTTCATCACCCCACTGCAAACCCAACAATACATCTACTGCCATTTTTTTGTTTTTTGGTTGTCATTCTCACGAAGGAAGTATCTGGCGGTGGCAGACCAGTTCCCTCCTGACGTCGAGATGACAGGAAACAGAAAAATCAAAAAAGAATAAACCACCTAATCAAAGTCGCAAAGATAAACAAACAAAAATAAAACCTCACAAGAATTTCAATAATGCTGTAGTTTTAGTTGAAGAGTATTCCAAAAAAATTCCTAAAAACACAAAAACTGGCGTTTCATTCATCATTCGAATAAAACGCCAGTTTTCTTTTTGTTGATAAATACTGTTAATGATGCTCTCTGCTAGACAATTCTCTTTCAGCTAACATCGCTTTTTTATGTTCACATTCTGTTTTTGTACAAGCACCATAAAAAATCAAAGAATGGTGCATTACATTGAACTGTAACATTTCACCTACCATCGACTGTATCGTTTGTACTCTTGGGTCACAAAATTCAGTAACATGATGGCATTCTGTACAAATCAGGTGGTCATGTTGGCGACGTCCGTAAGATTTTTCGTATTGAGCCTGATTTCTCCCAAATTGATGCTTAGAAACTAAATCACATTCTACTAATACGTCAAGTGTATTATATACCGTAGCACGTGAAACCTGATATTTCTTATTTTTCATCGAAATATATAGTTCCTCCACATCGAAATGGTCATCTCTTGTGTAAATTTCCTCCAAAATGGCAAATCGTTCTGGAGTTTTTCGAAGACTTTTATTTTCAAGATAAGCAGTAAAAATCTTCTTTACTGCCTCTAATGTGGCGTTTGATGGCATTACTGACTATTTTCTAAAAAACAAAAATAAAATTTATTGATTTAATAATTAGACTAAATCAATTTTGAAAAGTAAAATAAATCAATTTTTAAGACAAAAAGAAATTCTAGTCTCCTCTTTCAATTTGAATTACGCCGTCAACTTGCTCTAAAGAGTGAACGAGTGTCTCAAGATGTTGGGTATCTTGAACCATCAATGCTATTTTTCCTTCAAAAATACCTTCTTTTACGCCGATAGAAAGATTTTGAATATTTACCTTTAATTCTTGTGAAATTACTCTTGTCACATCGTTCATCAAGCCCATGCGGTCGGTGCCTTTAATAATTAACTGAGCAATGAACGACATTTTCACTTGGCTCGTCCACAAAGCTTTAATTACTCTATCGCCATGACGAGACAATAGCTCTGTAGCATTGGGGCATGAAGTTCTATGAATTTTTATACCTTCGTTAATCGTAACAAATCCAAAAACAGTATCGCCTGCAATTGGATTACAACATTTGGCTAGGGTATAATCTACTCTATCCATGTCTTCGCCAATCAAAATTGCATCTGCATTTTTTACATCGCCATGCAGTTTTTTAAGCTCTTTAACGAAGTTTTTAGTATTCGTTAGGGGCTCTTGAATAGCTTTTGTAGCCTGTTTTCTTTCATGCGCTTCTCGGTCAGACTTCCATTTTTTTATCTCGTCTAAGCTAATATATGCTTTTCCAAAACGATAAAATAAGTCGTTCGTATCCTTGGCATTAAAATAAGCCCTTAGTTGATTGGTAATTTCTAAGGTTAACGTATTTACACCCAACACTTTTAAGCGATGTTCAATCATATCACGCCCCATGATGACGTGCTGTTTGTTGGCTTCTTTGATATAATCCTTAATACGGGCTTTCGCCTTGGTCGTTGCTACAAAAGCTAACCAATCTTCGGATGGCTTTTGCTTTGCCGAGGTCATACACTCGATAATATCGCCAGTCTTGAGTTTGTGGCTCAAAGGCACTAGCTTATTATTTACCTTGGCTCCTATACACCTTGCTCCTACTTCTGAGTGAATTTCAAAGGCAAAATCCAATGCTGTAGCACCGTCTTTTAATACAATCAGTTTCCCTTTTGGGGTGTACACAAAAATCTCGTCGTTATATAAACTACTTCTAATATCATCAACCAATTCAACGGCTGATTGTGATTTATCAGTAGTATCCAATGCTTCTCGAATTTGGCTTAACCACGACTCAAAAGCTTTGTTTGTACGCGTATCATTTCCTTTATATTTCCAGTGTGCAGCAAATCCTTTTTCAGCAATTTCATCCATCCGAGTTGTCCGAATCTGCACTTCTACCCAGCGTCCACGTCGCCCAGAACTCATTACTGTTGTATGCAACGATTCATATCCATTTGACTTAGGATTAGAAATCCAGTCTTTCAACCGTTCGGGATTGGGCTTATAATGGTCTGTTACCATCGAGTAAACAGCCCAGCAAGCAGATTTCTCTAATTCAGTAGGAACATCTAAAATTACCCGCACCGCAAAAAGATCATAAATTTCCTCAAAGGGAGTATTGTTCTTCTTGAGCTTGTGATAAATAGAATAGATTGATTTCGGTCGCCCTTTCACAATGTGTTTATAACCCATTATGTTAAGGTCTTTCTCAATCGGACGAATAAAGTTTTGGATGAAACTCTCTCTCGATGTTTTAGTCTCTTTTAACTTCTTGGCAATATCTTTATAAGCTTCTGGCTCAGTGTATTTCAAACACAAGTCTTCTAGTTCAGACTTTATCGCATGAAGTCCTAAACGGTGTGCCAGCGGAGCATATAAATAAAATGTTTCAGAGCTAATTTTGAGTTGTTTATCACGAGGCATACTTCCCAGTGTTCGCATATTATGCAAACGGTCGGCAAGTTTGATAAGAATTACCCGAATATCATCCGAAAGCGTAAGTAACATCTTACGGAAGTTTTCTGCTTGTTGTGAACTTCCATAATCAAAAACGCCCGTAATTTTAGTAAGACCATCGATAATTTTGGCTACATTTTTTCCAAAAATAGCTTCAATTTCTGTCAGTTCTATCTCAGTATCTTCCACCACATCATGAAGCAATGCGCACATGATAGATGTTGCCCCCAAGCCTATTTCTTCAACACAAATTTGGGCAACAGCAATAGGATGATAAATATAAGGCTCACCAGATTTCCTCCTCATCTCTTTATGAGCTTCGGCAGATAATAGGAAAGCTTTTTTTATCAGTTTAGCATCATCATCTTGCAAATATGGACGGGCAATATTGAGTAATTTTCGGTATCGCTTTAGAATCTCTTTCCGTTCTTGCTCTAAGTCTATTTCTTTTACTTCCACGGTGTTATTCAAGGACAAATGAGTTTTTTTTGAGAAACATTAATTTAGTGTTTAGTCTAAATTAGCGATTTTTGAGGGAAACGGCAAATGGAAGTGCATTTAATTTATAAGAGCAGCCAATGGGTTTTAAAGAAATTCAATTAAAGTCCTGATTGATAATTAGTCACAACTGATTTATAGAATTACGGGGCATTTAATTTTCGGAGCAATGTGATAAACTAAACGGAAGCTAGTTAATAAATAAATATCATTCAATTTACTTGCTCCATCTCTCACAGTGCCTTGTCTGAATATTTCAGGGAAAGTGCTTACAGGAGTCACATTAGGATTACTATAAATGGGGTTAACATTTTCAGCCAGATATTTTCTAATAGAAGCTTCTCTATTATTTCCAGTACTAGCTGCTATCAATTCGTATTCTCTATGTCCCATGATAGCAGAAAGGGGACTAATGGCATACATTTGATTGAAACTAGTATAATAGCCTCCAACGTCATCAATATAATCCGTTAAATTATAGCGAATACCTACCTCGAACCCTACATCAATTTTTCTATTTATTTTGTATTTTAATCCAAATCCAAGAGGGAAGTTCATAGCTAACAGTTCATATTTATTATTAAGGTTTCCTGGCAAACCCTGTCCTTCAGTATGAAGCGGTTGAAGACTTACCCATTCACCTGGGGATGCTTCTGAACCACTGTAACTCTGAGGCACTTTAGCAACGGGGTTATGGTGAAAAAAAGCAAAGCCTAAGAAAACATAAGGAGTTATTTGTGCTCTCTTTTGATATCTATCACTTTCTCTAATTAAATTAAAAATACCTTTGAACGATAACTCTTGAACATCATTTCTGAAATGTGTATTTCTCATAAACGACTTTTCTAACAAAGGGACACCTTCCAGCTTATTGTCATCCCCTACAATTCTCACCCAAGTCAATGCTATATTGCCTGAAAATCGAGGTGTAAAATGTCTTGTATAATCGACAGAAATATTCCAACGGAGGTTATCAATAGTAGATTGAACGGGACGGTTTATTGGAACTAGGTCGCCATAATAATTTGCAGTTCCTATGCCAAAGGCAATATCAGAATGTTTCTCAAAAAGCTTTTTTTGTGAAAAAGCTTGAAAACATATACATAAAGCAATAAGGATTTTAAATAAGTTCTTAATCAACATTAGGAAATCTATTGGGTTATGTTTTGCTTATAAACGACAAACAAAGTATAAAAATATACTAAATTTTACAAATTAGATAATTGACATCTAATTATTGCCTAGAATAGGCATCAAAAAACAACCAATATATTATTCATCTTTTAATGAAATACCCTTCCAAAAATTCATATTCACGATAATTTTTAAGAAATGATTAATAGAACTTAATCAACTTAACAAAAAAATACATTAATTGTTATTATTAGCTATTTTCAGTAAGTTTGATTTTCACATATATAAACCATTTAATAATTATGTCAATAGTGTTTATTGCTTTTGCTATTATCGCTGGATTTGTTGCTTTTACACGAACTAGAAAAAATTCAATGGCTTCCGAAAGATCTGATGATGTATTAGGCGAGATTGTTAGAAATGAAGACTATGCATCAGCGTTTGCTGAAACGCTAGACCTTACTGTTGTTATAAAAAAAAATATTGATGTTAACGCAGTTAGAAAAGCACTATTACAAATAAAACCTTTCCAGCTCGACAATTATTCAATAAAATCATTTAAGGAGTTAACACAAGACTCCTTCCTTTGCTTAACGGTTGTAAAATATGATGATATAGAATATAGGAGACATGGTAACATAACTGTCGAACACATATTAGACTTGAATTTTAAAATTTTGCTAAATGAGGAAAGTCAGAATTGCAGAATCTATTCAGACTTACATGAGACTCTAACTGACAAAACTTTAAGGGAAGAGTTTGTAAATAAATTTTGGGCATTCATTGAGAAAAAATAACAATTTCCTAACAAAAAACTCCCGATGAAATTCATCGGGAGTTTTTTGTTATCTATTAAAACCAATTCCTTACGCTACCGTAGAAATTGCTTTCATGTCTGTCATTGCTTGACGTAATTCAGCACCAACAAATTCAATATCGTGTGAACGAAGTGCTTCGTTTACTGCGATAATTGTTCTGTTATCAACGCCGTTATCTTTACCAGCATTAAAGTTTGTACCGATAATGTCAGTTTCAACAGTTGTCATAAAATCAGCTAATAACGGCTTACAAGCGTGGTCGAATAAATAACATCCGTATTCAGCAGTATCTGAAATGACAGAGTTCATTTCGAATAGTTTTCTACGAGCAATCGTGTTAGCGATTAGCGGCGTTTCGTGTAATGATTCATAATAAGCAGATTCTTCTTTGATACCTGCTTCAACCATTGTTTCAAAAGCTAATTCAACACCAGCACGAACCATCGCAACCATCAATAATCCGTTATCGAAGTATTCTTGTTCAGCAATTTTAACATCTCCTGCTGGTGTTTTTTCAAAAGCAGTTTCGCCAGTGGCAGCTCTCCAAGTCAACAAGTTTTTGTCGTTGTTTGTCCAGTCAGCCATCATTGTTGAAGAGAACTCTCCGCTCATGATATCATCTTGGTGTTTTTGGAACAACGGACGCATAATATCTTTTAATTCTTCAGAAATTTCAAATGCTTTGATTTTCGCAGGATTCGAAAGTCTGTCGAACATCGCAGTAATACCACCTTGTTTCAAAGCTTCAGTGATTACTTCCCATCCGTATTGGATTAATTTAGAAGCATAACCAGCATCGATTCCTTTTTCAACCATTTTGTCGAAACAAAGGATTGAACCTGTTTGCAACAAACCACAAAGGATAGTTTGCTCTCCCATTAAGTCAGATTTTACTTCTGCTACGAATGAAGATTTCAACACTCCCGCACGGTGACCGCCCGTTCCTACACAATAAGCTTTTGCATAAGCCCATCCTTTTCCTTCTGGGTCATTTTCTGGGTGAACGGCAATCAAAGTAGGTACACCAAAACCACGAACATATTCAGCACGTACTTCTGAACCTGGACATTTTGGCGCAACCATGATTACAGTAATATCTTTACGGATTTGCATTCCTTCTTCAACAATGTTGAAACCATGTGAATAAGAAAGCGTAGCTCCTTGTTTCATCAAAGGCATTACAGCATTTACTACTGAAGTATGTTGTTTGTCTGGCGTAAGGTTAATTACTAAATCAGCAGATGGAATTAGTTCTTCGTAAGTACCTACTTTGAAATTGTTTTCTGTAGCACTTTTCCAAGATTGTCTTTTAGCATCAATTGCTTCCTGACGTAAAGCATAAGAAACATCTAAACCAGAATCTCTTAAGTTCAATCCTTGGTTCAATCCTTGCGCACCACAACCAACTACTACGATTTTTTTCCCAACTAAAGCGCTTACTCCGTCAGCAAACTCATTACTTTCCATGAATTCACAAACACCTAACTGATTTAATTTTTCTCTTAATGAAAGAGTATTGAAATAATTTGCCATTTTTTGAATGTTTTTGATTTTGAATAACGTTGTCGAAGACTAAAATTCGCAACATTGCTGAAATATGCACAAAGTTGATAAAAATCATCAATTAATGAATGGTAAATTAGTGTTTTATTTAGGTACTTTTCATGGGTAATTCATATCATAGTTATTGTATTTTATTTTAAGTAGATGATTTTAAAACTTTTACAACTAAAGCTAAATGTGTAATTTTATTACATGAAACAATTAGATATTCCTGTTTATAGCATCGATAGGTTTAATAGTAAATCTGAAAAAACGATTCAATTTCAGATTGAACCCTTTGATATTAATCGAAATTTTAAGGTAACTTATCCACATCGTCATGATGATTTTTACGAAATCCTCTTCCTTACACAAGGACAAGGCATTCACACGATTGATTTTCAGAATTATACAATAAAACCCAATACTATTTTTTTTCTTTCTCCTGGTCAGATTCATGAGTTAGACCTTTCTGAAGATGTAAAAGGCTATATATTCCTTTTTACATCCTCTTTTTACCATTTTAACAAGACTGACCCTTACAAGCTTTTTGAACTTCCGTTTTTCTATAACCTTAATCAAGAAACACCACCGATTTACTTAGAAAATCAAGCAGAGAAACAGGTGCTTACCGAGCTTTTTAATAATGCCATTTACGAAAATCAGCAAAACTTAACCGATTCTGAAGAGGCAATTCGTGCTTTGTTAGATTTAATTCTCATCCAATGCAAAAGAATTTATCCACTCAGTAATTATGATGATAAAACCAGCAAAGGCAAAATCATGGTAAAACGTTTCAAGCAATTGATTGAAGAAAAATGTCAGGAAAATTTATCGGTAAAAGATTATGCACACCTACTTGCTATTACACCCAATTACCTAAGCGAGACGGTAAAAAGTGTAACAGGCAGAACATCAACTGATTTAATCAATGACCGTATGATTATGGAAATAAAACGCTTTTTGACGCATACCGATTTGGGAATTTCTGAAATTGCTTATCAACTCAACTTTTCAGACCAATCATATTTTTCAAAATACTTTAAAAAATTGACCAATCTTTCGCCTTTGGAATTTAGGAACGGATTATCTAGGTAAGGAAAATCATTTTTTACCTACAAACTATCTTATATTTGTAGAAAAAGGAATTGTATTACAATCAAAGGCTTTATCTCATCAACATGGCTAATAAAACAGAGCAAAAAAAAGATTCTATATTTCCGACACTTGAAAGCATTTATGAAGCGGCTGAACGCCTCAGAGGGGTGGCAGTACATACGCCATTAACTGAAAATATTGTGCTTTCGGAACGCTATGAAGCTAATATTTTTTTAAAGAGAGAAGATTTACAAATTGTTCGCTCATACAAAATCAGAGGAGCATATAATAAAATGGCGATGCTTTCAGCCGACGAGCTCGCCAAAGGTGTAGTATGTGCTTCGGCAGGAAATCATGCACAGGGTATGGCCTATGCGTGCCATAAAATGAAAGTAAAAGGCACGATTTTCATGCCAACTACTACGCCTAATCAGAAAATCAAACAAGTAAAGATGTTTGGTAAAGACGATATTGAGGTAATGTTGGTAGGTGATACTTATGACGACGCATCAAACGCTGCCAAACAATATTGTGACGAAAACAATGCTACTTATGTCCATCCTTTTGATGATATGGATGTAATTACGGGTCAAGCGACTGTTGGCTTAGAGATTTTTAAGGATTCAGATATTAAAATAGATTATATCATTTTGGCCATTGGTGGTGGAGGCGTTTCGGCAGGCGTTTCTACTGTTTTCAAACAACTTTCTCCGCATACTAAAATTATTGGTGTCGAACCTGCTGGTGCAGCCTCCATGAAGGCTAGTTTTGATGCTGGTCATGTGTTAGAGCTTGAAACCATCGATAAATTTGTAGATGGGGCTGCCGTAAAACGTGTTGGAGAGAAGACTTTCAATATTTGTAAAGAAACGTTGGATAATATCATCCTAGTCCCAGAAGGCAAAGTTTGTACTACTATTTTAGAGTTATACAACGAATCGGCGATTGTAGCCGAACCTGCTGGTGCTTTAACGATTGCAGCCTTAGATTTTATGAAAGATGAAATCAAAGGGAAAAATGTAGTGTGCTTAGTTTCTGGGGGCAATAATGACATTACCCGCACCGAAGAAATAAAAGAGCGTTCATTACTTTATGAAGGACTAAAACATTATTTCATCATTCGTTTTCCACAAAGAGCAGGTGCCCTGAAAAATTTCTTGAATAATGTGTTGGGTGAAGAAGATGACATTACTTTATTTGAATACCAGAAGAAAACTAACCGAGAGTCTGGTCCAGTACTGTTAGGGATTGAACTGAAACACAAAGAAGATTATGAACCGTTACTAGGGCGAATGATAGAACAAAATATTGTGTATCAAAAATTGAACGAACAACCAGATTTGTTTTCTGTTTTGGTGTAACAAAAAAGGTATCAGCGTAGTGCTGATACCTTTTTTATTGCCTTATCATTAAACGAATTTATATGCTTGATTCTCTAACCCTGTGTTTTTCTGCTTTTGAAACACTCAAAATCAATTCAGCCACAAGACCCGTCCAACCTGTTTGATGCGCAGCTCCTAGTCCTTTACCTGTATCCCCATCAAAATATTCATTGAAAAGAATTAAGTCTTTAAAATGAGGGTCACTCTGCATTTTCTCATATTTCTCATACATCGGGCGTCTTCCTTCCTTATTTTCTGTAAATAAGTTAATCAAACGTTCTGAAATACTTAGTGCTGCTTCTCTAATACTCACCATATTTCCAGAATTAGTAGGATATTCTACTTCATAATCGTTACCATAATATTCTTGAAACTTCATCAAAGAATCTATCAACAAGAAATTCATTGGAAACCAAATAGGGCCACGCCAGTTTGAATTACCACCAAACATACTTCCCGTTGACTCGGCAGGGGTATAATCAACCCTTAGTACATCTCCATTTACTCTGAACTGATAAGGGTTTTCTAAATGATATTTTGAAAGAGAACGAATACCAAAGTCTGAAAGGAACTCAGTTTCATCAAACATTCGTTT
The DNA here is from genome assembly GCF_034928825.1 of Arcicella aquatica. Lineage (NCBI taxonomy): Bacteria > Pseudomonadati > Bacteroidota > Cytophagia > Cytophagales > Flectobacillaceae > Arcicella > Arcicella aquatica. Next base: position 48,313 of record NZ_JAYFUL010000002.1, read on the forward strand.
CATAATCATTTTCATACGGTGCCCTCTCAGGATAGCTAATAGCCTACTTTCTCCTTTTCCTGATTCATACCAACGAGAAATCAAGCTTGCAAGGTCAGGTCTGTTAGCAAGTACCCACTCTACCCTACGGCGGAAATCTGGCAGTTTCTCAAGCATTTCTGGCGTTAAAACCTCTACAGCAAACAAAGGGATTAAACCAACCATCGACCTAATTTTCAATAACATACTATTATTATTAGGTAAATGAAGCATGTCATAATAGAATTGGTCTTCTTCGTCCCAAAGACTAATTTCATCACCACCAAGAGATTGCATCGCTCCTGCAATATGCAAGAAGTGTTCAAAAAACTTGGAAGCCATATCTTGATAAACGGGGCGTTCAATAGCAATTTCAACTGCAATTCTTAGCATATTCAAGCTATACATGGCCATCCACCCCGTACCATCAGCTTGTTCTAAGCGCCCGCCTGTTGGCAAGGTTGCTGAACGGTCGAATACCCCAATATTATCCATACCGAGGAAACCTCCTCCAAAAATATTATTTCCTCCCTCATCTTTTAGGTTTACCCACCAAGTAAAGTTCAATAAAAGCTTATGGAAGATTTTCTCTAAAAAGGCTATATCGCCTTTGCCGTTTATCTCTTTGTCAATCTCATATACTTTCCAAGTAGCCCACGCATGTACAGGTGGGTTCACATCCGAGAACGACCATTCATAGGCAGGAATCTGCCCGTTAGGGTGCATATAATATTCTCGAAGGATTACTGCTAATTGACGCTTTGCAAAATCAGGGTCAACCCTTGCTAAGGGTAAAGTATGGAAAGCTAAGTCCCAAGCTGCAAACCAAGGGTACTCCCATTTATCAGGCATCGAAAGAATATTGGCAGAATACATGTGTCGCCAGCCCGCATTCCTTCCATACTTCCTATATTCCGATGGTTTAGGCATCGCAGGGTCACCTTTTATCCATTCGTTGACATTGTAATAATACCATTGTTTAGTCCAAAGCATACCAGCATAGGCTTGTCGCTGAATTTTTAGCAACTCGGGGTTTTCAACACCTTGCTGTACTTCTTCATAAAACTGATTGCCTTCACGAATACGCTTGTCCATCGTATCTTCAAAACCACCGAAAGGTTCAAGGATAGAATGATCGACTAAACGAAGCCTTACGGTATAGCTATCTCCTCCCTTAATTGTTTTAGTATAACGAGCAGCCGCTTTTGTACCAATATTATTAGGATTTACAGCCGTTTTCTTGTCATCAACGATATAGTCATTAATACCATCTTTACAATAAGGCGAAGCATTGCCTACTTTATAAAGGCGTTCAAAATTGGTTTCGTTTTCGCAGAAGAGTAACTCTTGGGCATTTTCACAATACAATTTATAATGCCCAATATTTTTGTTATCAATATCGATGGCTTTTTTGGCCACCCCCGTCATCATGGGCTTATACTTATATTTTTCATAGCCCCAACTCCAAGTATTCCTAAACCAAATGGTAGGCAAAATCGTGAGTGGTGCAGCTTTTTTACTTCTGTTATGAGCTGTTATTTTTATTAAAATATCTTGCTCGTCAGCCTTGGAGTATTCAATGAAAATATCAAAATATTCGTTGTCATCAAAAACACCTGTATCAAGTATTTCAAATTCGGGTTCTAAGCGCGAACGTCTCCTACTTTCAGAAACTAGCTTGTCATAAGGATACTGGTTAATAGGATACTTATATAGCATCTTCATATACGAATGCGTGGGCGTAGAGTCTAAGTAATAATAAAGTTCCTTTACATCCTCCCCATGATTAGATTCGCTTCCCGTTAATCCAAAAAGACGTTCTTTTAATATATGATCATTATGGTTCCAAAAAGCCAAGCCAAAACAAATATGAGACTTATTATCTGAGATACCCGCTATCCCTTCTTCACCCCAACGATAAGCAATAGAACGAGCCATATCATGTGTTACAGAGTTCCATGCATCTTGGTTGGCTGTGTAGTCTTCTCTAACTGTACCCCATTGCCGCTCAGAGAGATAAGGTCCCCACTTTTTCCATCCCTTATTATCTTTGCGAGTATTCAATCGCAACTTCTCCGCACTTATACTTTTACTCATACCTTTTTATATAAATGGTTATCAATAAATTTCTAAATTTTATACTACTTTTATTTATAATTTTTACCTTTATAATACCAGTAGTTGCAAACAAATGCAATATTAATTCAATCTTATGCACTAATGTGCAATAATATTATCAAATTTAAAAAAAACACCCAAACCTTTATCATAATAGCCTATCTAAATAGATTAAAATGCAAGTTTTAGAGTAATTATACTTAAAAATAGGGAATCATTCATCATCAAATAATTAAATTACTGAATATTCATACCAAAATTAGCATACTATAGTATCAAAAAACAGGCAAAAAAGTTACTATTTCAAATACTAAAAGTGTTAACAATAGATTGCATTATTTACTCACCATTTTTCCGCATGATAGTACAGGACGGTTTAAGATACAGAGAATTCTAGTTTTGTTGAACATTAATTATTATATTTTTTATAAAAAATGGCAACCAAGACATTCAAATACGTCAGCTATCTTTGGGACGAAGCCAAAGCAGCCGAATTAGCAGGCGACGAAGTAGCTCTATTCATTTATCGCTCAAATTTATTAGGAGCTGATCTACGTTTAACCAATTATGGTGGTGGTAACACTTCTGTAAAAATCAAAGATAAAGATCCTTTGACGGGTAATCAAACTGACGTGATGTGGATTAAAGGTTCTGGTGGTGACATCGGTACTTTGAAAAAATCAGGTTGTGCAGCTTTGTATGTTGACAGACTTCGTGCTTTAGAAAACGTATATCGCGGTATCGAATTTGAAGATGAAATGGTAGAATTATTCAACCACTGTATCTTCGATTTAGCTTCTAAAGCTCCTTCTATTGATACTCCCCTTCATGGTTTTTTACCTTTCGCTCATATCGACCACTTGCACCCTGATGCCGCTATTGCTATTGCAGCAGCTAAAGATGGTAAGCAAATCACTGAGGAATTGTTCAACGGTGAAATTGGCTGGGTAGGCTGGCAACGTCCAGGTTTCGACTTGGGTCTTCAATTGCGTGAGTGTTTGGAAGAAGCAGCATCTCGTGGTATCAAATTAAAAGGTATCATGTTGGGTTCTCATGGTTTATTTACTTGGGGTGATACTTCTTTCGATTCTTATATTAATACCTTAGAAGTAATCGAAAAATGCGCTGAGTATTTAGAAGCAAATTACGGAAAGAAAGCTCCCGTGTTTGGCGGTCAAAAAATTGAAAGCCTTCCTGAAGCTGACCGTAAGAAACAAGCATCTTCTATCGCTCCTATCTTACGTGGTTTCTGTTCTTCATATCGTAACATGATTGGACACTTCACTGACGATGCACGTGTGTTAGAATTTACCAATTCAAACGACCTTGCTAAGTTGGCTCCACTAGGTACTTCTTGTCCTGACCACTTCCTACGCACAAAAATTTCTCCGTTAGTACTTGAATTAGCACCAAACGAAGATTTGACAGACGTAGCCACTATCAAAGAAAAATTAGCACCTGCTTTTGAAGCCTACCGTGCGATGTACACTGAGTATTATAATACTTGTAAAAGAGATAACTCTCCAGCAATGCGTGACCCTAACCCAGTGGTAATTCTTTACCCAGGCGTAGGTATGTTTACTTTCTCGAAAGACAAAACAACAGCACGTTTAGCCTCAGAATATTATGTAAATGCTGTGAACGTAATGAAAGGTGCAGAAGCAGTTTCTGAATATACATCATTGCCACGTCAAGAAGCATTTGATATTGAATATTGGTTATTGGAAGAAGCTAAATTGCAACGTATGCCAAAACCAAAAGCACTTTCTGGTAGAATCGCTTTAATCACCGGCTCTGCGGGTGGTATTGGTAAGGCAATCGCTAAGAAATTTGCGGAAGAAGGTGCTTGCGTAATCATTAACGATATTAATCAAGAACGTTTAGACGGAGCAAAAGCTGAGTTTATAAGTAAATTCGGTAAAGATGCCGTTTCTTCTACCTTATTAAATGTTACTGACGCTACTTCAATAGCTTTAGCTTTTGATGACGCCGCTTTAGCTTTCGGTGGTGTTGACATCGTGGTAAACAATGCTGGTATCAGTATTTCTAAATCTATCGCTGAACATTCTATTGAAGAGTGGGATAGATTATACGATATTTTGGTAAAAGGACAATTCTTGGTTTCACAAGTAGGTGTAGCGATGATGCGTAAACAAAATTTAGGTGGCGACATCGTAAATATTGTTTCTAAAAATGCCGTAGTAGCTGGACCAAACAACCCTGGTTACGGTTCTGCTAAAGCTGCTCAAGCACATTTAACTCGTTTGATGGCTGCGGAATTAGGTGGAGACAAAATCAGAGTAAACACTGTAAATCCAGATGCAGTAATTTCAGATTCAAATATCTGGGCAGGCGGATGGGCTGAAGGCCGTGCGAAAGCTTACGGAATCACAGTGGCTGAATTACCAGCTTACTATGCAAAACGTACTTTATTGAACGAAATCATTCTTCCAGACGATATCGCTAATGCATGTTTTGCTTTTGTAGGTGGTTTATTGAGTAAATCAACTGGAAATGCACTAAACGTAGATGGTGGTGTAGCAATGGGCTTCTATCGTTAGAAATAATTTCATTGAGGCTGTCTAAAAAGCAAACCATAGCCAAATATTATTTGGCTTGCAACCTCACCCCTAACCCCTCTCCTTCAGAGAGGGGAACTTTTAGGCTCAAAAGCCCCTTCTCTGAAGGAGAAGGGGTTGGGGATGAGGCGACCGACGCTCGGTCTTTCGCAGAATAATATTTTGTTGTAAAAACTTTTTGGACAGCCTCTTCTTTATTTACAGGCTATTAGTATATAAAGATGATGAAGGTATTTCAACAATGCTTTGTTTATCCTCCCAATGACTTGTATCCAATAATAAACTTTCTCCTCTCCAATGCAGCTCGAAAAATATAAAATTCATTCACATAACGAAGATGTACTTGCTGGACATCAACGTAAATTGGCATATACGCTTTCAGAAGTTGAAAATGCTGAAAACATCATCCAAAAACTAGTTGATTTCCAAATCGCTATTCCTTCATGGGCTTTGGGCACAGGGGGTACACGTTTTGGTCGTTTTTCTGGTGGTGGCGAACCAAGAAGTATAGAAGAAAAAATAGAAGATGTAGGTTTACTACACGCTTTAAACCAAGCAAGTGGTGCTATCTCTTTACACATTCCTTGGGATATACCTCAAAATGCTCAGGCTATTAAAGTATTGGCGGCACAACACGGCTTAAAATTCGATGCTGTAAACTCAAATACTTTCCAAGACCAAGCTAATCAAGAATATACTTATAAATTTGGTTCACTTCAAAATGTTAACAAGGCTATTCGTAAACAAGCGATTGACCATAACATTGAGGTAATCAAGCATGGTATTGAATTAGGTTCTGAATCGCTAACGGTTTGGTTATCTGACGGTTCTTGTTTTCCTGGACAATTAAACTTCCGTAAAGCCTACCAAAATACGTTGGAAAGTTTAGAGGAAATTTATGCGGCTTTACCAGACAACTGGAAATTGTTCTTAGAATATAAATGTGCTGAACCTAACTTCTATTCAACAACTGTTGGAGATTGGGGACAGTCGTATTCATACGTTAAAAAATTAGGTGACAAGGCATTTACATTGGTTGATTTAGGTCATCATTTGCCAAATGCCAATATCGAGCAAATCGTTGCATTATTATTAATGGAAGGTAAATTGGGTGGTTTCCACTTCAATGATTCTAAATATGGTGATGACGATTTGACGGCTGGTGCATTGAAGCCATACCAATTGTTCTTAATCTTCAACGAATTAGTGGAAGGAATGGATGCAAGAGGAATGAACCATGCTACTGATTTAGGATGGATGATTGATGCATCACACAATGTAAAAGATCCATTAGAAGACTTATTGCAATCAGTAGAAGCCATCATGACGGCCTATGCACAGGCATTATCTGTTGATAAAAAATCTTTAGAAATTGCTCAAGAGGAAAATGATGTAGTGCGTTGTCAAGAGATTTTACAGGATGCTTTCCGTACCGATGTTCGTGCATTAGTCGCTGAAGCTCGCCTTCGTGCTGGTGGAGCATTAAACCCAATTGCATTGTATCGCAACTTGAAAATTAGAGAAAATTTGATTCAAGAAAGAGGCCTGAAAGCCGTTTCTACTGGGCTTTAATTTTTTATGACAAACAAAACTTCTGTCATTGCTATTTTTGACATTGGCAAAACCAATAAAAAACTGTTCCTCTTTGATGAGCAGTACAAAATTGTTTTAGAAAAATCGACTCAATTCGACGAAACTCAAGACGAAGATGGCGATAACTGTGAAGATTTAGACCTCCTCAATGCGTGGGTAACCCAAACATTTGAGGAGGTGCTAAGCCTTCCTGATTTTGCTATTAAGGCATTAAATTTTTCAACTTACGGAGCAAGCTTTGTGCATCTTGATGCGAATGGTAAAGCGGTGGCACCTTTGTATAATTATTTAAAGACGTATTCTGAGACACTGAAAAAACAGTTTTATGATACGTATGATGGTGAACAAAAGTTTTCACAAGTTACAGCATCGCCAGTATTAGGAAACTTAAATTCAGGGATGGTTCTCTATCGTTTGAAATACGAGAATCCTGATTTATTTGCCAAAATAAACTACTCGCTACATTTACCCCAATACTTGAATTTTCTGTTTACGGGTAACTATTATTCAGATATTACGAGTATCGGTTGTCATACCAATCTTTGGGATTTTACGAAAAACACTTATCACAGATGGGTGCATGAAGAAGGCGTTGACGAGAAGCTCGCTCCTATCTTCCCTTCAAATCAGGTTCAGCAAAAAAGTATTGGTAACTATGAATTACAAGTAGGCGTTGGTCTGCACGATAGCTCTGCAGCGTTGATTCCCTACCTTGCTACTTTCACCGAGCCTTTTATTTTGCTTTCAACGGGTACGTGGTGTATTAGCTTGAATCCTTTCAATCATATTCCATTGAGTGCGGAGGAATTGCAATATGATTGTTTGTCGTATATGCACTATGAAGGTAAGCCCGTAAAGGCTTCAAGGTTATTTGCTGGTTATGAACACGAACAACAAACCAAGCGTTTGGCATTGCATTTCAATCTGGCAAATGATTATTATAAAACTGTAAAGTCTGACTTGGAACTTTTACATAGATTAAGGGAAAGTCAACTACATGGCGATGACGACCATTTGCGTGAAGCCCGACGTCCGCCACTCCAAGAATCTCTTTTTGGAAGTAGAGATTTGACTGTTTTCAATAATTACGAAGAAGCCTATCATCAATTAATTATTGACATTGTTGCTCAACAATTAATTGCTACTGAATTAGTATTGAATAATTCGCCCGTAAAAAAACTTTTTGTGGATGGTGGTTTTGGGAAAAATGAGATTTTCATGACATTACTTGCTATGGCTTTTCCTACCTTAGAAGTTTATGCAGCCTCTGTTGCTCAGGCTACCTCGTTGGGTGCTGCTCTTTCGATTCATCAATACTGGACGGATAAAGCTTTACCCGACAATTTGATTGAATTAAAAAAGTATCAGCTTGAAAGTTAATACTTTAGCTAAACATACTGTTTAAAGATGAATCATGCCGAATTTTCATTAGAATAATAAGTTTAGGAGTGTTTATATTTATTATCGTCTTGTCCTTACTTTTCTTTTCTTGATAAAAGAAAAGTAACAAAAGAAAATCAAGAATTCCTAAACTCGCTTCGCTCAAACAGTAGGAATTCGGCATCCATCAATCATAAAAAGGCAGTCGAAAAACTAATTTCGACTGCCTTTTTATGATTCTAAAATTCGGGATAACTCATGTTTAAAAGGGCAAAAAAAAGTGATTAAACGTATTTGGGGCGTTTAATCACTCAGCTCTGTTAAAAGCACAATTCAACCACGAATTGATTATTATGCCACAAATATAGTATAAACACTCATATATTTATAAGTGTTTATACTTATTTTGAAAAATATTTTTTATCTATTCATTTGAAATCAAGATTGTATTAACACATAAGTCCTTGTAAATTGCGACTACATTGTGGTAAGCAAAAAGATAAACGATTGTTTGATACACAATTCTGATTAACATGAGTGTTTTAAAAAAATTAGCCAGCGAAACAGCATCATACGGCATAAGTACAATTTTAGGGCGATCACTTAATTTCCTATTAGTGGCTGTTCATACCGCTGCCTTTACACCCGCAGAACTTAATATAAACGTAAAGCTTTATGCATACGTAGCCATTGCTAATATTATCTATACGTATGGCATGGAAACAGCCTTCTTCCGTTTTGCTACTGACGACAAAGAAAAATATTATAACATCATTCAATCGGCCATCACCATTAGTAGTTTGGTATTTACCAGTATCATCATTATTTTTTCAACACCCATCATCAATGCATTAGGCGTACCGGGCAAAGAGATTTTCTTGACTTGGATAGCATTGATAGTAGCCATCGATGCAATTACGGCCATTCCTTTTGCCAGATTGAGGCTAGAGAAAAAAACCAAAAAATTCGTAGCAGCAAAAATTTTCAGCATCATTGTAAACGTACTATTGAACATTATTTTTTTATTAGGTTTCAAAAAAATAGCAGATGGCGATTATCTTCTTTTCTTACAGCCACTAGCTCAAAAATTATACTTACCAAGTGTTGGTGCAGGGTATATTTTCTTGGCTAACCTACTAGCAAACGCCAGCTTATTTTATTTTTTGAGGGCAGAGTTCAAGCTATTCAAATTTCAGTTTGACAAAGCCACTTTCAAAAACTTGATGATATATGCCTATCCTATTATGATAATGGGCTTGGCAAGTACCTTTAACTTAATGTTTGATAGAATATTACTGGAAAGACTATTACCCGAAGGTTTTTATCCGAACCGTACTTCTCAGGAGGCACTAGGCATCTATGGGAATGTCTATAAGCTTTCTATCTTTATGGCATTAGCAACACAAGCTTTCCGCTATGCTGCCGAACCTTTTTTTCTGGCAAAAACTGAAAATAAAAATTCGCCTGAAACATTAGCAGATGTAACAAAATGGTTTTTGATAACCTGTATATTTATTTGGCTAGGGGTTTGTCTGAATCTAGATATTATAAAAGTCCTTTTCTTAAGAAAGCCTATTTATTGGGAAGGAATGAAAGTAGTACCGATTTTATTACTGGCCAATCTTTTCCTAGGTGTTTACTACAATATCTCTGTTTGGTTTAAACTCAACAAGAAAACATATTTCGGTACCAGAATCACTTTTGGTGGTTTGGCAATCACTATCTTTTTCAATATTATACTCATTCCCAAGATGGGATATATGGGTTGTGCGATAGCCTTTTTGATATCATGCTTTTCGATGACTGCCTTGTGCTATTACTTCGGACAAAAGTATTATCCCGTACCATATAAGATACTTTCAGCCTTTGGATATATTATTTCAGCGGGTGTATTAATTTTTTGTACCATGCAGATTAACATTGAAAATTTATGGATTTCTATCCCATATCATTTCATATTACTGAGTTTATATGCTGCTGGTGTTGTTTTAGTTGAGCGAAAGACAATTATTCCATTGAAAGTCAGAGATAAATATGCTTTTTTAAGATAAAAACATAAAATTTTCGAGTAAATTATAGAACTTTGTAATAAACTAGGATTAAAGCCTAGATTAATTTTAGGGTTTTATTCAATGTATCGTTATTTCTTTAGATTTTTTGCAATCTAAATACTTATCTAAATAAAGGCATGATGACTGACAATCAAATTCGGACTCAATTTGAGGCCTTAGAAATAAAACTAAGGAATGTTGTCTTAAGATATAAAGATTTGCAAACTAGGCTTGAATTAGCTACCCGAGAAAACGAATCTTTAAAACATACATTGGCTGATACCTTAAAAGAAAACCAAGAATTAAATAAAAAATTAAACCAAAGAGTAAAAAACTTTAAAAAATCAGATAAAATCACTAAGATTGCAGTAAACAATCTAAATAGTACAGGCAATCCTGCCGAATTGAAAGAAAAACTTGACCAATATATCTTAGAAATAGATAGGTGTATTAGTCAGCTTAGCAAATAAAAAGTTTACAAAATCAATCGTTTCATAGTTCATAGTTTTCTTGACTAAATAACTCAAAACTTTTAATTTAAAACTTAAAATATAATGGCCGAAAAAGTCCCTTGTAATATAGTTGTTGCTCACGAACCTTTTAGCCTATCAGTTGGGAAGGAAGAAGAGGAATTTGTTCGCAAAGCTGCTAAGTTGATTAATGAAAAAATGGATTCTTATCGAGAAACTAAAAAGGTAGACTCGCACCAACGTCTGTTAGCAATAGTTGCTTTAGACTTTGTAATGAGTAACCTTAAATTTGGCGTCAAACATAGTGATCTTCAAAAATCTGTGATGGGGAAGATTGCTGAATTAGACAACTTATTGAGTTCTGTTACAGAATGAATTAACATATTTCTTTATTATTCGTTGTAAACGTTTTAAGTAGTAAAATTGAGCGATTATAAATCATATTTATAAAAATTAGTACAAGTACCTGAATACCATAAATTAAACCTTATACATTCTAATAACATGATTTTGATTGGATTCGTTTACATAAACAACGCCATACAAATTTCTAGTTTACTTGTTTAATTTAACTATTCTTGATTTTAAATACGATATACAAGCGTTTAATTTTTCTTTTCACATTCAAGGCATTTGTCTGTTTTAGTCCTTTTTTTCACTCAATAGTTGGTCGGATTGCATTATTCAATGCACGAAAACTATTAACTAAAACGATATAAATAATGCTAACTCCCATCATTGCCGCAGTTGCTTCGCTGATAGCGGGAATATTTGTCGGTAAGCTTGCTTTTGCAAAGAATACCCAGAGAATTGAAGAAGAGGCAACTTCCAAAGCTTCAGATATTGTCAAAAATGCTGAATTACAAGCAGAAAACATCAAGAAAGATAGAATACTTGAAGCCAAAGAAAAGTTCTTGAAACTTCGCTCGGAATTTGAAGATGATTCAAATAAAAAGAAGCAGATTTTAGTTCAAAATGAGCAAAAACTAAAAGAACGTGAGCGTACTTTACAGATTTCGATGGAACAGACTAAGAAATTAGAATCTGAGTTAAATTCGCAAAAACAATCGTTGACTTCTAAAGAAGAAAACCTAAGAAAAAAGACGGAAGAAGCTGATAAGAAAAGAATTCAGGCGGATGAGATGTTGGCTTCGCAAGTATCACAATTGGAGAAAATAGCAAGCTTAACTGCTGACGAAGCACGCCAACAATTGATTGATGCTTTGCGTGCAGAAGCAGAAACGAAGGCATCGTCTATCATTAAAAATACGATTGAGGAGGCTAAGTTAACAGCTACTAAAGAGGCTAAGAAAGTAGTTATTGAGACTATTCAAAGAACGGCGGCTGAAAATGCGATTGAAAACTGTGTATCTGTTTTCAACATTGAATCTGATGACGTAAAAGGTAAAATCATTGGTCGTGAGGGTAGAAATATCCGTGCATTAGAAGCCGCTACAGGGGTAGAGTTTATTGTAGATGATACGCCAGAAGCCATCATCATTTCTGGTTTTGACCCTGTTCGTCGCGAAATCGCTCGTTTGTCGCTACACCGTTTAGTTCAGGATGGTCGTATTCACCCTGCTCGTATTGAAGAAGTAGTTGCCAAAACTAAGAAGAATATCGATGAAGAAATTATTGAAATCGGAGAACGTACCGTTATTGATTTAGGGATTCATGGTTTACACCCTGAATTAATCAAAATGGTAGGTAGAATGCGTTTCCGTTCTTCGTATGGACAAAACCTTTTACAACACTCGCGTGAAGTAGCCAAGCTTTGTGCTACTATGGCGGCAGAATTAGGCCTGAATGCGAAGTTAGCGAAGCGTGCAGGACTATTACACGATATTGGTAAAGTATGGCATGAGGAGGCAGAATTGCCTCACGCTATTTTGGGGATGCAGTTGGCAGAGAAATACAAAGAAAACGCTGAGGTTTGTAATGCCATTGGTGCTCACCATGATGAAATCGAGATGACTTCTATGATTTCGCCAATTATTCAGGTATGTGATGCCATCTCTGGTTCTCGTCCAGGTGCTCGTCGCGAGATGATGGAATCTTATATGCGTCGCTTAAAAGAATTAGAAGAATTAGCAGTTAGCTTTAGCGGTGTTCAAAAATGTTATGCTATTCAGGCTGGTCGTGAATTGAGAGTATTGGTAGATGCTGAAAATGTTTCTGACGAAAAAGCGAGCATGCTATCATACGATATTTCACAGAAAATTGAAAAAGAAATGCAATATCCAGGGCAAATTAAAGTAACGGTTATCCGTGAAATGAGGGCCGTGAATTACGCAAAATAATAGCGGTTTATAGCTTAGCTATATTCCAAATAACAAAATCCCCCTAAGAGAATTATTCTTTTAGGGGGATTTGTCTTTTAACTGCCTACGAAAACAGTCAAAAAGATAATGGCACATTCCAAAAAATTGCATCTAAATTAAGAGCGTTTGTTGATAAAAAAAATGACTTAAATCAGTTTTCAAAAAGCATAAAAATTGAGAATTAGGGTATTTTTTTAACAACCTTGTTAAAAAGCTTATTACCAAATATTTAGTGTATTTACTTAAATATTTTTAATAATTATTTGTAAAAAAAATAATTATTTGGAACAGTTTTTGAATAAAAATATTCAAAAAAACTTTGTTGTGACAACAATTTTTTTTTGAATAAATGAGAATCAATGTAAAATATGAAAGATAGAATATGAAAAATAAAAGAAGTTGTGGTGCTTAGTGTAAATTTTAGATTAAAAATTTTGCAAGTATAATTATCACGAATTACTTTCAACCTCGAAATGAAAAAGGCATTCATAAAATATCCCTTATTTTTATGTGTTCTCCTGTTGAGTATAACAAGTCAATTGTTTGCTCAAACACAGAAGGAGGCTGCCTTTCATTTGCCCAAAAATACGCTTAAAGAGTCCCAAAATTTAAGCATTAGCACAGAAGTACCCTTCCAGTTTTTTTTCTCTACAAGTTCTTTAGGCGGCAAAGAAACTACCTTGTTTGCATACGATGAAGAGAATATTGAAGAAGAAGAAAGCTTTGTAACGCCAAAAAAGAATTCAGAAGCCGCTTCTTATTTTACAATTCCTTTTTTTGGCTGGTATACTGGATTTACCCTACTCGATTTACCTCAAGTCTTACTTTTCTGTAAGCATTATTCACCTTTCTTTTCAGTTGATTTAAACATAGTATTCTGTGTCTTCAGAATATGATTTAATATCTCTGTGGCAGATCATGCTGCCCAAATCTTCATAAAATTATTTTATTTCTTTAGGCAAAGCATTTTAGTTTCAACGGCTGATTAATGTTTTCTTATGCCACGTAATACATTCTAAAATCCAGTAAACCAATAAAAATTGTCATGAAAAAAATTCTCATGTTCATGAGTATAGGTGCTATGTTGTGCCTTACTAGTTGCGAATCAAAAAAAGAGGAAGAAAAAGAAGAGCAAACTAAGTTACTCGTTACCAGCCCATTAAAAAAAGATACAACGGCTATCAATGAGTACGTTTCTCAAATTCGCTCGATACAACACATCGAATTGAGAGCCCTAGAAAGGGGTTATTTAAAAAAAATCTACGTAGATGAAGGGCAATTTGTTAAAAAAGGACAGTTAATGTTCCAGATTTTACCGTTGCAATACCAAGCTGAATTTCAAAAAACTCAGGCTGAAGCCAATTATGCTGAGATTGAATATAAAAACACGAAATTATTAGCTGATAGCAACATCGTTTCTCGTAATGAGTTGGCCTTAACTAAAGCCAAATTTGATAAAGCAAAAGCTGAAATGGAGTTGGCCAAAGTGCACCTTGGTTTCACTGAAATCAAAGCGCCTTTTGATGGTATCATGGACCATTTTTATGTACGAGAAGGTAGTCTTCTGGCAGAAGGAGATTTACTTACTACTTTGTCTGACAACAGCAAAATGTGGGTATATTTTAACGTCCCAGAATCAGAATATCTAAATTTCAAAACTAAGTCGAACAATAGTAATGTGCCAGTTGTAAAACTCAAGATGGCTAATCAAGATATTTTTGAATATCCAGGAGTTGTTCAAACAATTGAAGCAGACTTTAATAATGAAACGGGAAATATTGCTTTCAGAGCTACTTTTCCTAACCCTAATAAGCTATTAAGACATGGAGAAACAGGTAACATCCAGATGGTTGTACCGCTGAAAAATGCTGTGATTATTCCACAGAAAGCTACATTCGAAATCTTGGAAAAGAAGTATGTATTTATCGTAGATAAGAATAATGTAGTTAATTCAAAAGAAATTACGATTGGTGCTGAATTGCCAGATTTATATATCGTCAAAAGCGGATTAACTGGTAATGAAAAAATACTTCTTGAAGGTTTGAAGAAGGTTAGAGACAACGATAAGATTATCTACGATTACAAAGACCCTAAATCGGTCATTGCTAATTTGAGAGTTTATGCGGAGTAGTCAAGCAGTGCTGTGAAATAATGATTGGATAAATAAGCGATTCTTAAATCCTTTATCCATTAGCTATCAAGCTATTATTCATTAAATCACTTATTGGCTAAGTCACTCATTTATATCTGTATTCAAACAAATTCAAGGATATGTTTAGTAAATTCATTCATAGGCCAGTATTGGCCATAGTAATATCAATTGTCATTATCTTCTTGGGGGTTTTGTCTATTAAGACCTTACCTACCTCACAGTTCCCTGAGATTGCTCCACCCGTAGTCATGGTGAGTGCCTCTTATCCTGGAGCTAGTGCCAAAGTACTGACAGAATCCGTTCTTATTCCACTTGAACAAGCCATCAACGGTGTTTGGGGAATGAGATACATGACCTCCGATGCTACCAGTGCGGGTGAGGCTAACATCCAAATTGTATTCAACCTAGGAACCGACCCTGACCAAGCCTTAGTGCAGGTTAATACAAGGATTGCACAGGTGTTGAACAGACTCCCACCATTAGTACAACGTGAAGGGGTAGTTGTAAACCGTGTAATGAACAGTATGTTGATGTATGTCAACCTGTATAGTAAAGACAAGAACGCCGATATGAAATTCTTGTTCAACTTTGCTGGGGTAAACATGATTCCTGAACTACAGCGTATCAATGGTATAGGGCAGGCTCGTATTTTGGGTAGCCGTCAATATGCGATGCGTGTGTGGCTAAATCCTGATAGAATGCGTGCTTACAATATTTCAGCAGATGAAGTAATGGCAGCACTGTCTGATCAAAGTGTGATTGGTTCACCGGGTCGTGTAGGTAGAGCAGATGGTAAGCGAGCAGAAGCACTGGAATATGTGTTGACCTACCAAGGTAGGTTTAATAAACCCGAACAGTATAAAGACGTCATCGTCAGGGCCAATGCCAAAGGGGAAATTCTAAGGCTAAAAGATGTCGCCAATGTAGAGCTAGGAAGTGAGTATTACGATATTTATTCTAACCTGAATGGTTATCCATCGGCGGCTATTGTATTGAAACAGACTTATGGTAGTAATGCAAGTGATGTTATTAAGAACGTAAAAAGCAAATTAGATGAACTGAAAAAGACGTCGTTTCCACCAGGAATGGATTATCAAATCAGTTATGACGTTTCTAACTTCCTTGATGCTTCTACCGAAAACGTAATCCATACATTAAGAGATGCCTTTATTTTGGTGGCCTTGGTTGTATTTATATTCCTTGGCGATTGGCGTTCTACGCTTATTCCAACGTTGGCCGTACCAATCTCCCTTATTGGAGCCTTTACGTTTATGAAGTTCTTTGGACTTACCATCAATATGATTACGCTTTTTGCACTCGTATTGGCAATTGGTATTGTGGTAGATGATGCCATCGTCGTCGTCGAGGCCGTCCATGCCAAAATGGAAGAAGAACATCTCTCCCCTTATAAGGCTGTACGGAAAGTACTTGGTGAAATCAGTGGAGCTGTTATCGCGATTACCTTATTGATGACAGCCGTGTTTGTACCCGTAGCATTTATGTCGGGTCCAGTGGGTATTTTCTATCGTCAGTTCTCTATCACGATGGCCAGCTCAATTATTCTGTCTGGTATTATTGCCCTTACGGTTACTCCTGTATTGTGTGCCATGATTTTGAAAAACAATCATGGGAAGCCTAAAAAGAAGACATTTCTTGATAAAGGTATCGATGCTTTCAATAGAGGTTTTGAAAAACTGACTGGAAAATACGTAGCATTATTACGCCGTATTGCTCATAAAAAATGGATTACCGTAGGTATGTGGATAGTATTTGTGGTGGGTATTGTAGCAATAACCAGCAATTTACCATCTGGCTTTATTCCAAGTGAAGACCAAGGGATGATTTATGCCATTATCCAGACACCTCCAGGATCAACGCTTGAAAGAACCAATGATATTTCTCGCAAGCTTCAGACGATTGCTGAGAAAGTAGAAGGAATTCAATCGGTATCGGCACTAGCAGGTTATGAAGTACTTACTGAAGGACGTGGTTCAAACGCTGGTACTTGTTTAATTAACTTAAAACCTTGGTCAGACCGTGAGCATTCCGTTTCTGAAATCATCTATGAACTAGAAGAGAAAGCAAAGGAGATTCCTGGAGCGACAATCGAATTCTTTGACCCACCAGCTGTACCAGGATATGGAGCTGCGGGCGGTTTTGCCTTACAATTGCTTGATAAAACCAATAGCGGTGATTACAACCAATTGGAACGTGTGAAGAACGACTTCATGAAAGAATTAGAAAAACGTAAAGAGCTGACAGGTTTATTTACCTTCTTTAGTGCTAACTATCCTCAGTATGAATTGGAGATAGATAACCAATTGGCCATGCAAAAAGGCGTTTCTATTGGTAATGCCATGAATACCTTGTCAATTTTGGTAGGTAGTACTTATGAGCTTGGCTTTATCAAATTCCAACGTTTCTTCAAAGTGTTTGTGCAGTCGTCGCCTGAATTCAGAAGATTGCCTGAAGATATCATGAAGCTTTATGTAAAGAATAATCGTGATGAGATGGTGCCTTTTTCAGCCTTTATGAAAATCAAAAAGATGCAGGGTCCTAACGAAATCAACCGTTATAATATGTATTCAACGGCTTCTATCAGAGGTGGTGCAGCCAAAGGATTTAGTAGTGGTGAGGCAATTGCAGCAGTACAAGAAGTAGCCAAAAAGACTTTACCACACGGTTTTGATATCGACTGGGCGGCTCTTTCATACGATGAGGTTAGACGTGGTAACGAAGCTGTTTATATCTTCTTAATCGTGTTAGCCTTTGTTTATGTAGTTTTGGCTGCACAGTACGAAAGCTTTATTATTCCATTAGCCGTAATTTTATCTTTACCTGCTGGGGTGTTTGGTTCATTTATGTTCATCAAGTCGATGGGACTAGCGAATGATATTTATGCACAAGTAGGTCTGGTCATGTTGATTGGTTTGCTAGGCAAGAATGCTGTGTTGATTGTAGAATTTGCCATGCAAAAACATCATGAAGGAGCAACCGTATTGGAGGCCGCCATCGAAGGAGCCAAAGTTCGTTTTCGCCCTATCTTGATGACATCCTTTGCATTCATTGCTGGGTTAATTCCATTAGTGATGGCTCATGGTGCTGGTGCTATCGGAAACCGTACCATTGGTGCTTCTGCCCTAGGCGGTATGCTTTTCGGTACCATTTTCGGAGTACTGATTGTACCTGGCTTGTACTACATATTCGGCTCTATAGCTGAAGGCCGTAAGCTTATCAGAGACGAAGATGACGACTCGTTGACCGAAAGCTTAGTTCATTCAATAGACTCTTTCCCACAATTAGACGACAGCAAAGATGATGAATAATAGAAAGACCCTGAACTATTTAGTAGCAAGTAGCATACTTTCTCTGGTGGCAGCTTGTATGCCAGCCTCATTGGTTCAGGTTAATAGAACAGCAAACAAAACAGTCCCTGCGAGCTATAATAGCTCGCAGGATACTACCAATAGTGTAAAGACAAAGTGGAGGGATTTTTTTACTGACCCTAACTTGATTGCTTTGATTGACACTGCTTTACACAACAATCAGGAATTGAATATTACCCTACAAGAAATTGAAATTTCGAGAAACGAAATTCAAGCACGAAAAGGGGAATATCTACCTTTTGTTAATTTAGGCGGAGGAGCAGGTGTTGAAAAAGTATCCAGATATACTAGTCAAGGCGCTAGCGATGCTTCTTCTGAAATCAGACCTGGTAAAGAAACACCTGAGGTATTGCCAGATATGTATTTTGGAGCATTTGCCAGATGGGAACTAGATATTTGGCACAAACTGCGTAATGGTAGAAAAGTAGCAGTAACTAATTACCTAGCTTCTATTGAAGGTAAAAATTTCTTGGTAACTAATTTGGTTTCTGAAGTCGCTAAGTCTTATTATGAATTGATGGCACTTGATAATCAGCAAGATATTATCAGAAAGAACATCGTTATTCTGAATAATGCGCTATCAATCATCAAGCAAGAAAAAGATGCTGCCAAAGTTACCGAACTAGCCGTAATTAGGTTTGAAGCAGAGGTATTCAAAACGCAAAGTCTTCAATATGAAATTCAGCAAAAGATTGTTGAAACTGAAAATAGGATTAATTTCTTAGTAGGTAGATTACCACAACACGTTCAAAGAAATTCGGATAATTTTAATGGATTAGTTCCTGATAAAATTTCAGCGGGTATTCCGTCACAATTATTGGAAAACAGACCAGACATCAAACAAGCAGCATTAAATTTGTCGGCAGCTAAATTGAATATTGATATAGCTAAAGCTAATTTTTACCCTTCTTTGGGTCTTTCAGCAGGTTTAGGGTTTAGATCTTACAGTCCGTTATATTTATTGAGCATTCCTCAAGCATTAATGTCATCAATTGGAGGCGACATAGCAGGGCCGTTAATTAACAAAAATGCTATTACTGCTACTTACAAAAATGCTAATGCGAAGCAAATACAGGCAGTTTATGATTATGAACGAACCATTCTGAATGCATGTATTGAGGTGACTAACCAGTTATCTAATATTGGTAATCTGGAAAAGAAATACACCATGAAAAACAATCAGGTGCAAGCTCTTACTAAGTCAACGGACATCTCACTGAAGTTATTCAAATCAGCAAGAGCTGATTATATGGAAGTATTATTAACGCAGCGTGATGTTTTGGAGTCAAGAATGGAGCTGATTGAAACCAAAATGCTACAAATGAATGCCCTAGTAAATACTTATAGAGCATTAGGTGGTGGTTGGAATTAATTGGTAATCAATAATCATTTGCTATTTAATCATTAGGATTACACAAAAAGAGTCTGTTTTTGAAACAGACTCTTTTTGTGTAATTTAGCCCTTCAAGGACACTGTGAATCCTAATAACGATTTTGAAAATTTGAATAATGAACGATAACGACACAAAACGGCTTTCACGCTTAACTGCAATTTTGACACAATTGCAAACGAAACGCCTTTTGACGGCTAGAGAATTAGCAAACAAATTTTCGGTTAGCATCAGGACTATTTATCGAGACGTTAGGGCTTTGGAGCAAGCAGGAGTACCAATTCTAACGGAAGAAGGAAAGGGCTATACGTTAATGGAAGGATATAAAATTCCTCCTGTAATGTTTACAGAAAGCCAAGCCAATGCTTTAATTCTTGCAGAACAATTGGTATTAAAAAACAAGGATGCCTCTTTTATTAAAGACTACTCAGAAGCTATCGACAAAATTAAGGCTGTATTAGGGCATAGTATAAAAGACAAAGCAAACCTATTGGCAGAACGCACCCTATTTATTCAAAACATCAACAACGAAAGAAACAGTAATAATATATCAGAGTTACAATTTGCTCTGACAAATTTTTATCTGGCAAGGATTGAATATATCAACGAAGCAGAAAACGTTACAAGCAGACTGATTGAACCATTTGCCTTATTAAGTACACAAGAGAATTGGTTATTAGTAGCATGGTGTCGTTTGCGGAATGAGTTTCGTTTTTTTCGGCTTGATAGAATCAAAAAACTAGAGGTGCTTACCGAGCAGTTTACTCCCCATGAAATGACCTTACAAGAATATTTTGATAAGTATCATTAATTTGTTTTTACCCCTGACATAGGGCTGTCATTACCCTCCTTTAGCTTTGCATCATAAACTTAAAAAAATAATTTTATGATCAATCAATTAGCAAATCTAAATTGGATGAGTGTCTTAATAGCTTTTACGCTATATTGTTTTGAGGGTGCTTTGTGGTTCACGTTACTATTCAGTAAACAGTATAAAATATCTTTGGGAAGAGAAAACGAAACTTTACCCAACAAACCCATTTTTATCATTGGCCCTGCAATTTGCACATTAGTGGTTACAATTGTAAGTGCCATATTAATGTATGCACTGAATATATCCACATGGGCACAGATGTTTGAATTTTCATTACTTACTGGCATTGGATACTTGGTTGCCAACACGTTTAATATCGCCATCAATCCGAATATTCCTCGACCAATACTCTATGGAATCATTAGTGGCTCGTATCATTTAGTAGGTATTTTGATAACAAATAGTATTCTATTCATCATGAAATAACGAAGGACTGATGCAAAACAAGGATTTAGAAACTTTTTATCCCACAAATCGCCAAGAATGGAGAGAATGGTTGACAGAAAATCACCGCTCAAAACAGTTTATTTGGCTTGTTTGCTATAAAAAAAAGACTAATATGCCAACGCTTTCTTGGAGCGAAGCCGTGGAAGAAGCCCTTTGTTTCGGCTGGATTGATAGTACAAGGAATACCGTAAACGATGAGAAATTTGTCCAGCTTTTCAGCAAAAGAAAAGCGAAGAGTACTTGGTCAAAAGTTAATAAAGAGAAGGTTTTGCTGCTTATTGAACAAGGACTGATGACACAGGCTGGTCATGAAAGCATTGAAATTGCTAAACAAAATGGTTCATGGATAATACTGGATGAAGTAGAAGCCCTAAGTATCCCCACAGATTTGGAAGAAGCATTCAAAGCTAATCCAGATTCAATGGATTATTTCCTGAGTTTAAGCAAGTCGGTAAAGAAAGGTATCTTACAATGGATTGTACTTGCTAAACGAACTGAAACTAGAGCGAAAAGAATAAACGAGATAGTAGTAACGTTGGCACAAAAGCTAAAACCAAGACAGTTTTAGGCAGAAGACTTTTTCTGTTGATTATATTTTGACCTTCTAAAATCATTTATCACTAGAGAGGGAATTAATTTCCTCTCTAGTGATAAAATTGCATTTGTAATACTAAACAATTTCCCAATCATGTTCGGGTAAATATTCTACCAACCCTTTTTCGGTTTTACCTACCGCTACTCTTCCAGATTTTAGGTATTCCAGAATTTCCCAGTTTTTCATGTATTGATAAAACTCCAATATTTCAGTTTCAGTACCATTCTTTTCAATCACAACGTAGTCTAGCCCCCAGTGAACGACCTTTGCATTCCAATCGAGGTTTATTTCCTTGATATTCAAAGGAGAACCGCCTAGTGGTGTTGCCAATTTAAAAAGTGCGATTTCGTTGAATACAATTTCATGGTCTAGATAACCAAAAACGGCTAATACATCAACAACTTTACGAATTTGACGTACCAACTTTTCAACAGCTTCACGGCTTTCATGACGAATCACAATCGTGAATCTTGAAACACCTTTACGTTCGGTTTCGCAAACATTTAAAGATTCAATATTTAACCTCCTCCTTGTAAAAATAATGGTAATTCGGTTTAACAAACCAACGGTATTGGTTGTGAAAACGGATAATGTGTATGTTGTCATTTTAAAGTTCTGAATTTAGATTTTAGCTAATAGAATAAACATCTAAGAAGTATTAGAAAAGAAGTAATTGACTGATGAGAAATCACTCAATCACGATTCATTCACTCCATAAATTTATTCTAATCTAATCGCTGAAACACTTGCTCCTGCTGGCACCATTGGGAAAACGTTTTCTTCTTTTTCACAAACGATTTCTAATAAATAAGGTTTATCAGAAGCTAATAGCACATCTAAAGATTCTGACAAGTTGGCTCTATCACTCACGGTATGTCCAGCGATACCAAAACCTTTGGCAATCGTGATAAAGTCAGGGTTTTGTAATTCTACAAAAGAATAGCGTTTGTCAAAAAACAACTGTTGCCATTGGCGAACCATTCCTAAGAAATTATTATTCAGGATAATAATCTTAACAGGCAAGCCACTTTGTGCAATAGTTCCTAATTCTTGAAGGGTCATTTGGAAGCCACCATCACCTATAATGGCAATTACTTCACGGTCGGGTGCTCCTACTTTCGCCCCAAAAGCGGCAGGTAAAGCAAAACCCATTGTACCAGCTCCACCAGAAGTAACCAAAGAATTCCAAGTATTGTATTGATAGTAGCGGTTTGTTACCATCTGATGTTGACCAACATCCGTTACGGTTACAGCTTCACCTTTAGTTTTTGCAGAAAGCATCGTAACGGCTTCTCCCATTCTGATTTTATCACCCTCATGGAATACATCACGTTTCGTTATTTTCTCAAATTCTTCTTCGTCGTATTTTTTAAATTCAGCTTTCCAAGCCTCATGCTTGCGTTCTTTTACCAAAGGCAACAATGCTTTCAATGTTTGTTTGGCATCACCAATTACAGGAGCATCAGCAAACACATTTTTATTGATTTCGGCAGGGTCAATATCAATATGCACTACTTTAGCCTGCTTGATAAACTTGGCTAAATCGCCCGTTACACGGTCATCAAAACGCATACCAATGGCAATCACTAAATCGGCTTCATCTGTTAACACGTTAGCGCCATAATTTCCGTGCATACCCAACCAACCTATATAATTTGGATGATTTGTTGGTATTGCCGACATCCCTAAAAGCGTAGTAGCTACTGGAATATCTGTTTTACGGACAAAAGCATCAAATTCTTCTTGAGCATTGGCAATGATAATACCATGACCTGCAAAAATATAAGGCTTCTGAGCGGCATTAATCAATTTTGCGGCTGCTTCTACTTGGTCTTGTTTTGGTGTAAGTCTTGGGCGATAGCTAACGATTTCGGTACATGGCTTGTACTCGAAAGGAATCGTCATCAAATCTGCCTGAGCTGTACGAGTAATATCTAATAAAACAGGCCCTGGACGACCAGATTCAGCAATATAAAAAGCTTTCGCCATTGCCGCAGGAATTTCGTTAGGGTCAGTAATCTGATAATTCCATTTGGTTACTGGCATCGACATACCGATGATATCACACTCTTGGAAAGCATCAGTACCCAATAAATTTGCTTTAACCTGACCTACTAAACAAACCATTGGTGTTGAGTCTAGCAAAGCATCTGCAATAGGCGTCATTAAGTTAGTTGCTCCAGGTCCAGACGTTACCATAGCAACGCCCGCACGACCCGTCATACGAGCAAAACCCTGTGCAGCATGACCAGCACCTTGTTCATGACGGACGAGGATATGTTTGATTCTATCTTGATAATCATAGAGGGCATCATACGTTGGCATGATTGCGCCACCAGGATAACCAAATATGGTTTTAACATTATTTTCAACCAAGCATTGCATGATTGCCTGTGCACCTGTCAAAAACTTAGCAGGTTCAGCTTTCTTTTCCTCTACGGTCATGGTTTGTGAGTTTTCCATGGTTAAATTTCTTTATTTGTAATGAATAAATGTCAGATTGTGGTTTTGTTTCATTGATAAACCAATCATTTTATAAGGGCTCTTACAAATCCGTCACACAACCTTCGCTTGCTGATGACACATTTTTTACATATTTACGTAAAACACCTTGTTTAAATGGCGATGGTGTTGGCTTCCATTCTTTACGTCTCTCTGCTAATTCTTCATCAGAAACATGTACATGAAGGATATTATTTACGGCATCAATCGTAATTAAATCTCCATCTTTTACTAAAGCAATATTTCCACCTACTTGTGCTTCTGGTGTAATATGCCCAACTACAAAACCGTGTGTACCACCCGAGAAACGACCATCTGTAATCATGGCTACTTTGTTGCCTAAGCCTGCACCCATTACTGCCGAAGTTGGCTTCAACATTTCTGGCATACCTGGTCCTCCTTTTGGTCCTTCGTTACGAATCACAATTACTTGTCCTTCTTTAATTTCGCCTTTTTCCAAGAATTCAATTACCTCCTCTTCACATTCACAAACTTTGGCAACACCTTCAAATTTTTCTCCTTCTTTTCCTGTAATTTTTGCTACAGCACCATCTGTTGCCAAGTTGCCATATAAAATTTGTAAGTGACCAGTCGCTTTGATTGCCTCAGCGATAGGCTTAATAATTTTTTGAGTATCAAAATTAATTTCTGGTACTTCAGCCAAGTTTTCTGCAATGGTTTTACCCGTAATGGTCATACAATCTCCGTGTAATAAACCTTCTTGCAATAAATATTTCATTACTGCTGGCACACCACCAATAGCCAACATATCTTCCATATAGTATTTACCTGATGGCTTTAAATCAGCAAGCAATGGCGTACGGTCTGAAATATCTTGAATATCTTTTAAGGTAAAATCAACTTCAGCAGCACGTGCAATCGCTAAGTAGTGAAGAACAGCATTGGTAGAACCTCCCATTGCCATTACCACTGTCATAGCATTTTCAAATGCTTTACGTGTCATGATATCACGTGGGCAAATGTTTTTCTCTAACAAATTTTTCATGGCTGCACCAATTGCCAAACACTCTGCTTTTTTACCCTCATGTGTTGCTGGATATGATGAAGAATTTGGTAAGGTTAAGCCCATTGCTTCCATTGAAGAAGCCATCGTATTAGCAGTATACATACCGCCACAAGCACCAGCCCCAGGAATGGCATTTCTGATTACCCCTTCGTAGTCTTCATCTGAAATATTACCTGCGAATTTCTTTCCTAATGCTTCAAAAGCAGAAACGATGTCTAATTTTTGTCCTTTGTATTCACCAGAACGAATCGTTCCACCATATACCAACATCGCTGGGCGGTTCAAGCGAGCAATCGCCATCATAGCTCCCGGCATATTTTTATCACAACCTACTACTGCAATTACGCCGTCGTACCACTGTGCTCCCACTACGTTTTCGATTGAATCGGCAATTAAATCACGAGAAGGTAGGGAATAAGACATCCCATTATTACCGTTTGTCATTCCATCAGAAACTCCAATCGTATGGAAAATCAAACCCACCATGCCATTCTCCTGAATTCCTTTTTTAACATGTACCGACAAACCGTTAAGGTGCATATTACAAGTGTTTCCTTCATAACCCGTGCTGGCAATACCAATTTGGGCTTTTTGCATGTCTTCTTTTGTTAAGCCAATGCCGTATAACATTGCTTTTGCTGCTGGGTTGGTAACTTCTTGCGTAAGGGTTCTTGAGAATTTGTTTAGTTCTTGTGACATCTTGAATTGAAATGTTTTGAATCAGAATTTAGTTATTTTACTAAATTTTAAATGATTGTTTTGTTAACAGTTATTTTATCAAAAATGAGATTTGTACTTTATCTACTTTTTTTACATTTTTCTAAGAATCAAAATCCTTTTAAACAAAAGACCTTTCTCCGGTGTGAGAAAGGTCTTGGTATATTAGAAAATATCAAACCGTCTCACACCGATTGGGAGAGTAGAATTACCACTAGGACGATATTGATAAATTGGTTTAACATCTTTTCTTAGAATTTTTTCTAGCGAATTTTCGCTATTGTTTCTTTGTTTACTTAACAAATATACAGGAGTTAATTTCTTAATTCCAAGGAAACACCAAATAATATTTTAGTAATAAATACTTAAACCAATTATTATTTTCTGAATGAACCTTTAGTTTCAAAAGATAATTCTTTAAATAGTTAAAATCATTAGGTTTTATTTTGCAAAACTTTTAAGATTCCAGAGAAAATATTTTTTACAAAATTACCGACTTTTCATTTAGCGAAATTTCGCTAAATGAAAAGTCGGTAATTTATTTCAAGGAAATTTGTATTTTTACGAGTTGTCTATTTTCACTCTACAAGATGGGGTTAAATAACTTTAGCAAAATTCTGTCTTAAAGTCTCCGAACAAGGACAAAACCTATCAATCTACATAAGGAATTATATTACATTTGTATAGCTTAAAAAGCTATACATTTTAGTTTTAAGTAGCGTAAAAAACATACAGGTTTTTTAAAAATCCTGAGGAATCATTTCACTCGATTTATTAACTATTCTAAAAAATTTCTGAACTCACTAAATGACTTACCTAGCAAACCCTACTCGTTACGATCAATCAGGAACCCGCCCAATGGAGTATCGCCGTTGTGGTAACAGTGGTTTAAAATTACCCGCTATTTCATTAGGCTTGTGGCACAATTTCGGTGGTGTCGATGTATTTGAAAATTACCGAGCTATTTTACAAACTGCTTTTGATAATGGTATTACACATTTCGATTTAGCTAACAACTATGGGCCTCCTCCGGGGTCGGCGGAAGAGAATTTTGGTGTCATTATGAAAAAAGATTTCGCTCAATACCGTGACGAATTAGTGATTTCAACCAAAGCGGGTTATTTGATGTGGCCTGGCCCTTATGGAGAATGGGGTTCAAAAAAATACTTGGTGTCAAGCTTAGACCAAAGCTTAAAACGAATGGGACTAGACTATGTTGATATTTTTTATCATCATCGCCCAGACCCTGATACGCCTTTAGAAGAAACAATGGCAGCCTTGGATTTAATCGTCAGACAAGGTAAAGCCTTATACGTGGGTATTTCAAACTATCAAGCTCCAGAAGCTGAAAAGGCTATTGCCATCTTGAACCGATTAGGAACACCGTGTTTAATACATCAACCAAAATATTCTATGTTTGAACGTTGGGTTGAAGGTGGTTTACTAGATGTACTCGGTCGCGAAGGTGTGGGTTGTATTCCTTTCTCGCCATTAGCTCAAGGGCTTTTGACTGACAAATATTTAAAGGGTATTCCTAGTGATTCTAGGGCATCTAAACCGCATGGTTTTTTGCAAACTAGTCATGTTACACCAGAGGTAGTGGCAAAATTAGAGCAATTAAACGACATTGCTTTACAACGTGGTCAGACTTTGGCACAAATGGCACTCGCTTGGTTATTGAAAGATGCCAGAGTTACTTCAGTACTGATTGGTGCAAGTAGGGTTTCTCAATTACTAGACTCGCTAGATTGTTTAAAAAATAAAACTTTTAGCCATGATGAATTAACGAAGATTGAAGAGATTTTAAAGTAAGCTTTGAGATGTGAGCTTTGAGCCTTGAGCTATGAGTTTTTTTTATGCCATAATTCGCTCAATAGAAAAAACTCAAGGCTCGTTTCTTTTAAAACACTAACATTTACTAAACATAAAAAGCTCAAGGCTCATTGCTCAAAGCTATCAACTAAAAAAGCCAACTATGAAAAATATTTCCAGACGTAATTTTGTTAAAAACACTGCACTAACTGCTGGTGCGGGTTTAGCAATGGTGAATACTACTGAGGCTAAGGCTTCAAAAGAACTATTTGTCCATCATGTGTACTTTTACTTAAAAAATGCGAACAATGAGGCAGATACTGCTAAATTAATCGAAGGATTGAATGCGTTAACGAAAGTACCAACTATCAGATTTGTACACATCGGGACACCCGCAAGTACGAACAGAAGCGTAATAGAAAAAGGCTATGCCGTATCTTGGCTATGTTTCTTTGATAATTTGGAGGAAGAAGAAATCTACCAAAAACACCCTATTCACTTGAAATTCGTAGAGGAATACTCGCACCTCTGGGATCATGTAATTGTATATGATGCTATAGGACCAAGAAGAGAAAAGCAAAAATAATATTCAAAAAAATGCAATATAGAAAGTTAGGTAAAACAGGTTTCGAGATTTCAGAAATCAGCTTAGGTACATGGCAAGTAGGTGGTAAATGGGGTGATGATTTTAGCCATGAAACAGCTGATAAAATCCTTAATACTGCCGTAGATGCTGGTATTAATTTTATTGACACTGCCGATGTGTATGGCAACGGAGAAAGCGAGAAAGCCGTTGGTAGATTTGTAAAAAGTCGTTCAGAAAGGCTTTTTGTCGCTACTAAATGTGGAAGGCAATTAAACCCACATGTAAACGAAGCTTATCAACCAGCAGTACTTCGCAAATTTGTGGAAGATAGTTTAACGAATATGGGTTTAGAAACCCTAGATTTGATTCAGTTACACTGCCCGCCCACAGAAGTATATTATCGTCCAGAGATTTTTGAATTGTTTGATAGATTAAAGGACGAAGGGAAAATATTAAACTTGGGTATCAGTGTCGAGAAAGTAGAAGAAGCCTTAAAAGGGATTGAATATGATAACGTAACGAGCGTGCAAATCATTTTCAATGTTTTTCGTCAGCGACCAGCAGCATTATTTTTTGAACAAGCCAAGAAAAAGGACGTCGGTGTGATTGTAAGAGTACCTTTAGCAAGTGGCTTGTTAACAGGTAAGTTCTCAAAAACATCCACTTTTACAGAAGGAGACCACCGTAACTTTAACCGTAATGGAGAACATTTCGATAAAGGTGAAACATTTTCTGGGATTGATTACGAAACAGGTCTGGCGGCTGTGGATGAATTAAAAGCGTTATTTCCAGCACATCCTAATTTAGCACCTATAGCCTTGCGTTGGATTTTGCAACACGATGCTGTAAGTACTGTCATTCCGGGAGCATCTCGTCCCGAACAAGTATTATCTAATTTAGATGTTTTCAATATTCCAGCTTTGACTGCTGAAGAAGTTTCTAGCATTAATCAGGTATATCAACAAAGTATCAAACCATTAGTACACCATTTGTGGTAAGTATATTTCAATTTATTTTTAACCATTCAAGAAAAATGAAAAATAATCTCCTTAGAAACGCACTGATGCTAATGTTGGCTCTGTCATTCACCAGCACAACTTTTGCACAGCAATTTAAAGTACTATTGTTTACTAAAACTGACGGTTTTCATCATGAATCAATTCATGAGGGCGTAACAGCTATTCGTCAATTGGCAGCCCGTAACAACTTCACAGTTAACTGGCAAGAAAATGCCTCTGTATTCAATGACAAAGATTTGGCTAACTTTAGTGCTGTAATTTTTTTGAACACTACGGGCAACATTTTGAATGATGAACAACAAGTTGCTTTTGAAAAATTCATCCGTTCGGGTAAAGGGTATGTAGGTATTCATGCGGCTTCGGATACTGAATACGACTGGGCTTGGTACACTAAAATGGTGGGAATGATGTTCAAAATTCACCCTGCACAACAAACAGCCTATTTGAAAGTTGAAGATAGCAACTTCCCTGGTATGGAGCGTTTCCCTAAAAAATTGCTTTGGACTGACGAATGGTATGAATTTGGCGACCTAAAATCAACAGATTTACATTACTTGGTTTCAGTGGATGAAAAATCTTACGACCCTTATGCAAAATGGGGAACTAACGAAGGAAAAGGAATGGGTAAATTCCACCCTATTTCTTGGTATCATAACTACGATGGTGGTAGAGCATTCTATACTGCTTTAGGACACATTCCATTAACGTTTTCTGACCAAACTTTCTTAGATCATATCTATGGAGGTATTTACTGGGCAGCTACTGGTAAAGGTCTATAATCGTTTATCGCATTTCCAACAAAAAGACTTTATATCCGTAGATATAAGGTCTTTTTGTTTTTAAGCAGTAACTATTCCTCAATATCCAACGCATAGTCGTAATTTTATGTTCTAACTTATTTTAAAAGACCTTTTATGAAACTCTTTACATTATTTATTACACTGTTTTTGTCGGCTATTTCTGTAAGCGGACAAACTCTTTACACTAAGGCTTACGGAAATGCAAAGGATACTCCTATTATATTTATCCACGGTGGGCCAAGTGGTAACGGAACACTCTTTGAAGGAACTACAGCTAAAAAACTCGCCGAAAAAGGTTTTTATGTGATTATTTATGACCGACGAGGTGAAGGAAGGTCAATCGATTCCACTGCAATATTTACTTATCAGGAAGCATTTAACGACTTAAATAGCCTTTATAAACACTACAACTTAAACAAAGCAAATATAATTGGTCATAGTTTTGGTGGGTTGGTTTCAACACTTTATACCGAAAAATATCCTACAAAAGTAAGTTCGCTAGTACTAGCTGGTGCTTTATTTTCACAGCAAGAGACATATAATCATATTCTGAGCACACTCAAAAAAACCTATACTGATAACAATGATACTACTATGCTAAAGAAGTTGTTATACATAGAAAACTTGGATAAGCATTCTGCTGAATACAGAAAAGGATGTTATGAGTTAGCAGGAGAAGGAGGGTTCTTTAAAGTACCAAGCCCTAGTGAGGAGGCTATAAAGTTGAAGAAAGAATACGAGGCTAGTGAGTTTTATAAAACCAATATTCGCAACAAAAATGCTGCTATATTATTTTATAAAAATGAACCGCTTAACAACATTAACACAAAAACTATCCTAGCAAAACTAAAGCGTGATAAAATGAAAATCTATGCAATTTATGGAAAGCAAGATGGTATTTTCTCGAATGCTCAAATACAGTATATGCAAGAGCTAGTTGGCAAAAATAATTTTAAATTGATTGATAATTGTTCACATTACCTTTTTGTAGATCAACAGAAAGCATTTTTGGATGGAATTGAAAAATGGCTTAAATAATGCCAGCATGTGGTGGTTTAGATTGGCAAATTATATACTTTAAATAGTAACGATATTTAATATCTACAATGTGTTAACTGCATAAACTAATCGCTCAAGAAATAATATGTAGATTTGCGTACACTTTACGCATAGATATAAATGGAGCTTGAACAGCATATTAAAATAGCAGTAGATGCAATCGTTTTTGGCTATACAGAAAACAGCCTAAATGTCCTGCTGATAAAACAAAAATACGGTATTTTAAAAAACCAATGGGCATTGGTTGGGGGATTCGTACAAGACAATGAGACACTAAATAATGCCGTAAACAGAGAGCTACAAGAAGAAGCAGGTATCAAAGTAAATTATTTAGAACAACTTTTCACTTTTGGAGACAAACTAGACAGAGACCCAAGATTTAGAGTCATTTCGGTAGCATATTTTGCTTTAGTGAACTCTAGCAAGCTTATTTTAAAAGCTGATACTGACGCAGAAGATGCAAAATGGTTTCCAATAAAAGAACTCCCCCCCTTAGCATTCGACCACGAAGAAATCTTACAGACTGCTCATCAACGCCTAAAAAACAAACTTACTTATCAGCCAATAGGCTTTGACTTACTTCCCAAAGAATTCCTTTTCTCAGATTTAGAAAACTTGTACTGCACCATCTTAGAAAAGGAAATAGATAGAAGGAATTTCAGAAAAAAAATATTAAGCTTTGGTATTATTGAAGAAACTGAAAAATTTTCTCCTAAAAAAAGTGGAAGACCTGCCAAGTTATTTAAATTTAACAAACTCAAATACAATAAGTTAACAAACGAAGGATTCTTATTTGAAATTAATTTTGCGTAATTTTTACGCAAAATTAATTTGATTTCAATTTTTGAGCCCTATATTTGTGTAAAATATACGCAAATATAAAATTATGATACTCAATCTAGACAGTAATTTCAAACCATTAGATGGCGAAGAAATACAATTTGAAAGTTTTACATTTTCAGGCGGAGAACCTCACATTAAAATCAAAACAGATTTAGATACTCAAAAAGAAGTAGTTGTCACTCATCGCTTAAACTCATTCAATGATGTAGGATTGCTTTGCTTAGCCGTTGATGCTTTAAAGCGCATGGATATTACTCTTTCTAAATTAATAATACCCTATTTCCCATCAGCGAGACAAGATAGAGTAATGACCAAAGGTGAGCCTTTATCTGTTAAAGTATATGCTGATATAGTTAATAATTTAGGCTTTAAAAAAGTAATTGTACTGGATGTGCACTCAGACGTCACACCAGCTTTATTGAATAATTGCGTAGCTATTTCAAATCATAATTTTATTAAACAGGTAATTAATGCAATCGGGAAAGAGGTAAAACTAATTTCTCCTGACGGTGGGGCATTGAAGAAAATATATAAAGTTTCTGAATTTTTAAATGGTCTGGAAGTAGTAGAATGTAGTAAAAGTAGAGATATAGAGACAGGTAAATTAACAGGATTTAAAGTTTATGCTGAAGATTTAGATGGATATGATTGCTTAATTGTGGATGATATTTGCGACGGAGGCAGAACATTTATTGGTCTAGCAAGTGAACTAAAAAAGAAAAATGCTGGCAAGCTTTATTTGGCAGTAAGTCACGGTATTTTCAGTAAAGGATTTGAAGAATTGGAAAAACATTTTACCCATATCTTCACGACAAATTCTTTTAAGGAACAACTTCATGCTTGTTTAACACAAATAAATTTGAACAATGGACTACTATCTTAATCCTGAAAATTCTTCAAATAGACTAATGGAGGAATACAGCATATATAAATCGTTAGTAATAGCCTTTGATTTTGATGATACAGTTTATGATTTTCATAATAAAGGAAGACTTTACAATGATGTTATTGCTTTACTCAAAAAGTTAAAATCAATTAATTGCTATTTGATTTGTTGGACTGGTCAAGAAGATATGGTATTTGTAAGCAATTACCTTAACCAAAATGGAATTCCATTTGATGCCATCAATGAAAATCCACCATTTCATCAATCAAAAAGTAAGAAAATTTATGCTAATGCATACTTAGATGACAGAGCAGGTCTGTTTCAAGTATACAATGAATTGAAATATTTAACAGAAAACATTTAAAATTATGAATCCTTTATTATTGACAGATGGCTATAAAGTTGACCATCGCAGACAATATCCAACAGGAACAACTTTAGTTTATTCAAACTGGACACCCCGTAAAAGTAGAATCCAAGGTATTGATGAAGTTGTATTTTTCGGGCTACAGTACTTCATAAAAAAATATATCTTAGAAGATTTTGAAACCTACTTTTTCAAACAATCTAAAGAGAAAGTTATCAAAGAATACAGTCGTAGAATTAATAATTATTTAGGCGAGAATCAAGTTGGTACCAAACACATTGAGGATTTACACGATTTAGGGTATATCCCAATGGTAATCAAAGCATTACTAGAAGGAACAAGTGTACCTATAAGAGTACCCATGTTCACCATGTATAATACCAAACCTGAATTCTTTTGGCTAACAAATTATTTTGAAACGCTCCTTTCTGCTGTCATTTGGATGCCTTGTACTTCTGCTACTATTGCCAAACAGTATCGTAAAATATTGGATAAATATGCAAACGAAACATCTTCTATTCCAGAGTTTGTAGATTGGCAAGGGCATGATTTTTCAATGCGTGGCATGGCTGGAATTGAAGCGGGTGTTTCTTCTGCAAGCGGACACTTATTAAGTTTTACAGGAACAGATACCATTCCAGCGGTTGACTTTTTAGAAAAATATTATAATGCAGATTCAGATAATGAATTAATAGGTGGTTCAGTTGCTGCAACAGAACATTCTGTCATGTGCATGGGAACAACTGAAGGGGAATTAGAAACCTTTAAACGGTTGATTTGTGATATTTATCCTCAAGGTATTGTTTCTATTGTTTCAGATACTTGGGATTTATGGAAAGTGTTAACAGAATATTTGCCCGCATTAAAAAATGAAATATCAAGTAGAGCAGGGAAAGTGGTTGTAAGACCAGATAGCGGCGACCCTGTTGATATTATTTGCGGAAACCCAAATGGCAAAAACGAAAATGAGAGAAAAGGCGTTATTGAGCTTCTATGGGATACTTTTGGTGGGCAAATAAATAGCAAAGGATATAAAGAGCTTATTCCACAAATTGGTGCTATTTACGGAGATAGCATAACCATTGACCGAGCAACACAAATTTGTGAACGACTTAAAGTTAA
Organism: Arcicella aquatica; assembly: GCF_034928825.1. Classification (NCBI taxonomy): domain Bacteria; kingdom Pseudomonadati; phylum Bacteroidota; class Cytophagia; order Cytophagales; family Flectobacillaceae; genus Arcicella; species Arcicella aquatica. The sequence continues at coordinate 82,428 of NZ_JAYFUL010000002.1, forward strand.
AGGGTTTGCCTCTACTAATGTAGTTTTAGGTATTGGTTCATATACCTACCAGTACAATACAAGAGATACTTTCGGATTTGCGATGAAAGCTACTTATGGTGAAGTTAATGGCGAAGGGAGAGAGATTTTCAAAGACCCAATTACAGATGATGGCACAAAAAAATCTGCGAAAGGACTGATGAAAATTGAATTAGAGAACGGCACTTATAAACTTATTGACCAAGTAGATTGGGAAACTGAAAAACAAGGAGCATTGAAAGAAGTATTTAGAGATGGTGAACTTTTAATAGACCAAACCTTAGCGGAAATAAGACAAAGAGTAAGATAAATATATTTATACATATAGCAGTCACTCGCTTGAAGCGAGTGACTGCTATGAAATTCTACAATCCCTTCAAATAAGTAAGACTCAAAGGCACATTTTCTAATTCATGTTCGCTTTCGTCTTCGATGAAGTAATGCTTGATGCCAATCTTTTTGGCTATTTTTAAGATGGCTGGCCAGTTGGCTTGTCCTGTTCCTAACACAACATCATTTTCTGCTGGAGTATGTCCTGAAGAATCACCTATCACCCCTTTTTTCAAATCTTTTACGTGCATCAACTTCCAACGTGAGCCATATTTTTGTAATAATGCTTCTGGATTGGCCCCACCGTGGAGCGTCCATAAAACATCCATTTCAAAAGATACATAGGCGGGATTGGTATTCTTTACCATATAATCGAACAGTGTACCTCCCTCGTAAGGTCTGAATTCATAGCCGTGATCGTGATAACAGAAAGTTAGTCCGTTTTCTTTCAACACTTTTCCCGCTTTGTTGAAAACTTCAACTGCTTTTTTGACATCTTCGATGGTAAATTCATTGCCTTTATGAGGAATCCAAGCACACATCACATACTTAGCTCCTAGTGCCTTGGCATTATCCACAATCTCTTGCGGATTTTTCTCTAATTGTTCATAACTACAACCCGCTGAAGGAATGCTGATACCTCTGTCATTACAGAGCTTTTTATATTCTGTATTAGTCAACCCCTTCGCTCCACTACTTTCTAGTTCGGTTATGCCCATTGCTTGTATTTTATCCAACGTATTTTCGACAGAAACAGGGAAATGCTTACGGAAAGTATAAGCCTGTACCCCAAATGGAAAATTAAATAAAGGCTTTTTCTTTTGGGCAAAGGTATCTGTGATGTTAAGCAACAACATCAATGTAATTGCTATCAAGTAAGATTGTTTTTTCATATTCATAAAATTGGGTTCTATTAATTAGAAATACTATTTGTAAAATTTAAAGACTTACTATCTGCTGACCAAATAAGCGAATTACTTGTACTTTGATTTCCATAAAAATGAGCAATAACCTTTGCCCCAATGCCACCCGTTAAAGGAATTAGCCTGACCATTGCCTGCGTATATTGATTAGCATTTTCGGTATCATTCGGAAATGAAATAAAAGCTAGCCATTTGCCATCTGGCGAAATACTTGGGGCAGTATTCTGATACTCGTCGAACGTTACTTGCTCCTTTTCTGAACCATCAGCTTTCATTCGCCAGATTTGTGAATTGCCTTTGCTAAGTACAGAAGAATATTGAAGTTTCGCTCCTACTTTGGTTTCATTAATTACTTTACCCGTTACGGAATTGACTTCTGATACTGAAAGATTTTTACACAAGCCATTGGTGATATTCACATTTGTTAAACGGGTTGGTAATGACTGTATTTTCTCTGTTTTTGATGCATTATAGACTGGCTTATCAATACGAACGTTCCATATTTTAGCTTCATCAATCGCTAGTGAATCATGCGAACAAACATACAATCCAGCTAAAACAACATCCTTCATTTCTGAAGTATAAGACCCTACCGTTTGTAATGGCTCACCTTGATGTGCTACTCGCATCGTAATTTTCTTGCCTATTCTTTCTAACTGCACCACTTCAAAGCCTTTCTTTGTAAAAAAGATTTCATCTTCAGGGTCACGCATATAAGCCCCACGCAATACTCTCCATTGCATCACGGTCAAGCCATCACCATGCGATACTGCACTGACATGCGCAGCGGATTCATCGGCTGACTCGCGAATCATCCAGCCATATTTACGGTGATTATTGCCTTTATCACCGATGAATTCAAAATTAGCTGTCAACACAAAATCACCTTTTAGCTTTTGGTACAAGTATTGAAATTCATCCCGCTGAAACCAGATATTATAACCTGCCCCCTTGACATAATAAGTCTGCGTGGCTTCATCATAGCGTGCTGAACCTGCAATTTTAGGTTTCCCTACGTCGCCATGATTCTGAAAAATTCCGACTGGAGTATTTTGCGAAAAGCCTAAATAACAACAGCATATTAAACAAAAAGTAATATAGATTTTCATAGTGATAAATTGAATATATGAGAGGATGGTAATATAAAATTAAGCGATTTAAGTCCAACTGATTATCAACATTTTTTAAAGTAAATAAAGAGATAATTTAAATGGACTTAAATCGAGTGCTATTAAATAAATAGAGTAAGCTTTCAATACATTTATCACTAGGGAGGTCCCTAGTGATAAATGTATTATAAATAAGCTAATTACTTATTTTTACCATACACATCTTTTAAATCATTTTCAAAAAGCGTGTAAGGGTCATTATAAAATTTCAGGAAGTCGGGTACGCTTACTTGTTCTGGAAATGGCGCATAAAAGTGGGTTGGACTTCTGCTATCATTCCGCCAAACTAACACATAGGCTAAATTCATCTTTTCGGATTTAAGTGCCTTCAATAACGTCTCAGTCCACCAAGTAGGATTCGGAATTGACTCTAACCCTGTTTCAGTAAAAGCAGCCAATTTATTGGCCTTTTTGGCATAATCAGCTACAATTTTCAGCTTTTTCACGCCCGTTTGAATATCATACTTGCCATTTCTACCAAAGTCGGCATAGTTGTCCATTCCTACCATATCTACCCAAGCATCACCAGGGTAACGGTCTAGAAATTCTTTTTCTGTATGAAATTTACAGTCGGGTGAAAAGGCATAAATGAAATTATGAACATCCAGACTATCACGCAGATAAGTAACCGTAAATTGCCAAACAGATATAAAGTCTTCGCGAGAACAATGAGATTTCCCCCACCAAAACCAATCACCGTCAAATTCATGATAAGGTCTGAAAATCATAGGTGCTAACGTGCCATCCTGCCCTTTTACCGATTTAGCAAAATCAGCTATTGTTTTTAAGATTTCTTTATAGGCTTCATGATGCGACCCTCCGGGCTTTATCAATGCGATAGATACTACCGAAACAGTGTCGTTCCAATAAAAACCACCTTTGGATGCAGGATTAGAAAAATGCCAAGCTACCGTAGTTATTCCTCCACGATGATAGGTATCCACTACATTTTTCCTTAATAACTCAGCCGTTTTAGCAATTTGTGCTGAAGGTCTACCTGACAATCCACTTAAATCTACACCAATGACAGCTGGATGTGACCCTGTTACAGATTTCACATCCGAACGGTTTTCTTCACCAAACCATCCATGTCCGTACTCAGTGGCATGTTGATGCCCAAAAAGAATATTTTTCTTGGAAATTTTTGCTAAACTTTGGTATAAGGCTTTGGTTTCGTTAGTGGCTTTATTATCAATTTGCCCAAAGCTAAATTCGACAAATACGATACTTAATAAAAGTAAAATGAATAACTTTTTCATGTTTCAAAATTTAAAATTGAGTGAATTATGTATTATTCATAAAAATATCGCGTAGAAATGCACATTCTACCCTTTTCTGAGTGTAAGCAGGACATCAAAGCTCTTTAAATTGGACTTTAAAAATATTTTTTAAAATCATTTAGGGATTTTAGCGACTTGTTTGACTATACATCAAATATCGATTCCGGAACAATCACATGAAGCATTCTCAACTAAGTGACGAACAACTGATAGACTTTCTGAAAAGGGACGACAAAAAGGCCTTTGAGGAAATCTACCATCGTTATTGGTACAAACTTTTTGGTGTTGCCTATCACGAAACTGGCACAAAAGAGGAAGCTGAAGAGCTTGTACACGACTTGTTTGAAAGTCTTTGGCTAAAAAGAGAGCATTTAAACATTCGGTTTTTGAGTGCTTATTTGGTGGTAGCCATAAAGCACCTTACAACCAACTATATCAAGTCTCAAATCACTAATAGGAAGTTTCAAGAGTATATTATTTTTCACGAAATACAGCAGTCTTTCTCAACCGAAGAAATTGTACATTTTGCAGATTTATCAAAAGCAGTAGATGAAGCCTTAAAGAAATTACCAGAAAAAACCTGCGAAGTATTTAAGATGAGTCGATTTGAAAACCAATCGGTAAAAGACATCGCACTACGCTTAGACCTCAGCGAAAAAGCCGTAGAATATCATATCACTAAATCGCTAAAAGTACTAAGAGAGAATTTAAAGGTATATCAATCTGATAACTAAACATTCACTTTTAAAGCATATTAAACTCGATTCAACGCCTACCATTTGATAAATCAACTCCATACTTGCAGAAAAATTCACGAAAGATGAACCAATACGATTTCGATAAATTATTAGAAAAATACCTTGACGGAGATTGCACGACTGAAGAAGAGGCGATGATAAAGGAATGGTCCGACAATATGTTGAAACATAGCGAACTGAGATTGAGCCCTTCTGAAAAAAATAATATTGAACACCACCTTTGGGAAAGAATCCAGCATAGTTTGTTTCCTAACAAAGTAATTTCTGGTCGCTTTAAATGGACAGCAATTGCCATTGCTGCTTCATTGATGATTGGCATTTTCGGACTATTCTATTATCAAAAAACTACGGCTTATACAAGCTCGTTTACCGAAAGCATAGATAGCAACTTAGGCGTAATTGAAGTAAAAAACACCTCCTCTAAATCTCAAAAAATTAAACTAGAAGACGGCAGCGAAATTGTATTGAAGGCCGCTAGTAGTATTAGTTATCCAGAACACTTTAATGATAAAAACCGCAATGTGTATTTGAAAGGAGAGGCTTTTTTTAAGGTAAAACGAAATCCATCAAAACCATTCATTGTGCATACCCGCGATTTGGTTACAGAAGTACTTGGAACAAGTTTCACCATTAAATCTTACGACGATTCAAAAGCGATTGAGGTGTTGGTGGTAACGGGAAGGGTTTCTGTTTATGAAAATTCAGAAAAAACAGGCACTCATAAAAACGGGGTAATTTTGACGCCTAATCAAAAAATCACTTTTGATAAAGAAACAAAAAAAATAATTCCTAGTCTGGTTGAAAACCCCATCATTGTCAACACACCAGCCACTGCGTTAGATTTTATTTTTGACGAAACGCCCTTAACTGAAGTACTCAATCGCTTAAAAGAAGCATATCAAATTGAATTTGTTGTTGAAAATCATGAGTTAAACAAATGTGTATTCACTGCCGATTTGAATGAAATTCCATTACACAGCCAGCTTGATTTAATCTGTAAATCCATCAACGCTACATACGAACAGCGTGGAACGGTGATTTTTGTCAATGGAGTGGGCTGTCAGTGAGTTGTGAATGATGAGTTGTGAGTTGTGAATATTTTTTTTTACTCACAACTCATCATTCAAAACTCTTAATTCCAAACTCAAAACTCTTAATTCCCATTAACTCCATGAAAACATAGTCGCTTTCACAAGAAAAAGCCGATAATGTTACGAGCATTACCGGCCTTAGAAACCCCACCAAACGCCAATTCGGTGGCATCGCAACGATGCTTAGGGTTTGTTTTTCCACATTTCACAGTTTAAAAACAGTTAAAAGTATGAAAAAAAAATTATCATTTAAAAAGATTCTCTCCAAAGCGATGCGAATTACCATTACCCAACTATTCCTTTCGATTATCTGTTGCGGGATTTCTCTCGCAAACAGTGCTTTTTCGCAAGAGGTACTCAATAAAAGTATTACGCTAAGAACTGGGTCGAGTACTATTAAAAAGGTATTATTCCAGCTAGAGAAGAAAGCAGATGTTAAGTTTGTCTATAGCCCAAATGCCATTCAGGCAGGGCAAATTGTGTCTTTCAATTTTACTGATGATAAATTATCGAAGGTTTTAGCAGACCTTCTTACACCCTTGAATATTTCGTATGAAGTAATTGATAATCGTATTCTTCTTCGTAAAAAAGCTGTTGCCGAAAGAGAAAACATTCAATCAATCATCCCAAACGAAATAATCGCCGAACAAACAATCAGCGGAACCATCACCGATGAAAAAGGGCAAGCACTACCAGGAGTTTCGGTATTGGTAAAAAACACCAACAGAGGTACTTCAACGGATACAAAAGGACAGTATAAAATTGCTGTACCCGACGGAAACAACACCTTGATTTTCTCTTTTGTTGGGTATCAAAAACAAGAAGTTGTAGTAAATGGTCGCTCGGTAATCAACGTATCGATGTTAGTTGAAAACCAAAGTTTAGATGAAGTAGTAGTAGTAGGTTACGGTACGCAATCGCGTAAAAACTTGACAAGTGCTATTACGACTATCAAACCAGAAGATATGAACAGAGGAGCCATCAGTGATGTTGGCCAGTTATTACAAGGTAAAGTTCCGGGCTTAAACATTACGCGTAGTGGTGACCCTAACCGTGCGGCAGCTATTATTTTACGTGGTGCTTCTTCGCTTCGTGATGGAGCACAATCGCCATTGTTCGTAATTGATGGCGTGCCAGGTGCTGATATTTCATTGATTGCACCTGATGATATTGCTACGATGGACATCCTGAAAGATGCTGCTGCAACGGCTATTTATGGTAACCGTGCTGCCAATGGCGTAATTATGGTAACTACCAAACGTGCTAGCAAAGGACAAATGCAGGTATCATATAGTTCATATATGGCGATTGATAAAGTATCTAAGCAATATGAAATGATGAATACTACACAATTGAAAGCATTCTTAACCAAAAATGGGCAAGCTTTATCCCCAGAAGATGATTTAGGTGCAAATACCAACTGGCAAGATGCTGTTCAGCGTAGTACGGCCATTAGCCAAAACCATAACATTTCATTTGGTGGTGGTAGCGAAAGCACTGTTTACAATGCAAGTATCAACTATTTCGACCAAGATGGTATCATTAAATCAAGCGCTTTAAACCGTGTGGTAGCTCGTTTATCTATCGAACAAAAAGCATTTAACAATAATTTGAAATTGGGTTTATCTGTAACCAATTCAGTAAGTGATGCCAAATGGGTTCCTTATAGAAACACTGTTTTAGCCCAAATGTTGACTTATTTGCCAACAGTTCCTGTACATAAGGCAGACGGTTCTTTTTATGACAACTTCAACAAAACTAGTTATTACAACCCTGTTTCTTTGATTGAAAATGGACAAGAACGTTTGAAATATAAAACTTTGGTAGGTACTTTCTTTGGTCAGTTAAAACTACCATTGGGTTTTACTTATGATGTAAAATTCTCGTACCAAAACTTCCAAACAAATTATGGTGCATACTACAACAGTTATTATACACAATATTATAATAATATTCGTAGTACGCCAGAACCTCCGGGAAACCCATCTTTCATCACTTTAGTAGGTGCAAATGGTTTGGCAACAAGAAATGCGTATCAAAATACTCAGAGCTTATTAGAAACTTATCTTACTTGGGATAAACAAATTGGAGACCATTCAATTAATGCTGTAGTGGGTTATTCTTGGCAAGAAAGTATCAACGGCGACGGTTTCCAAGCAACTAGTACTAACTTCCCCGTTGATGCTGTTGGTTATAACAATTTAGGTTTAGGTAACCCTTATGCGGTTAACTCATTCAGAGTAAATTATGGTGGTGATAATTACCAACAAGTACGTTTAATCTCAGACTTTGGTCGTGTTAATTATAATTACAAAAACAAATACTTATTGCAAGGGTCAATCCGTCGTGATGGTTCTTCGGTATTCGGCTTGAACAAGCAGTGGGGTTATTTCCCAGCAGTAGGTTTTGCTTGGAGAGTTGACCAAGAGGGATTCATGGAAAAACAACAGATTTTCAGTGAATTAAAATTACGTCTTAGTTATGGTGTAACGGGTAACTCAGCAGGTTTTAGCCCATATACTACTAAATTGATTTACGGAAACGTTGGTACATTCTACTATAATGGGTCTCAACAGGCTGCGATTGGTGCATTACAAAACGAAAACCCTGATTTAGGTTGGGAAAAAACAGCTACTTCAAACCTTGGTATCGACTTCTCGGTAGCTAAGGGGAAAATTAGCGGTACCATTGAAGTTTACAACAAAAAGACCTCTGATTTAATTTGGACTTATCCTGTAAGTACGGTGTTGTATCCAAATGGTTCTTTAACGGCCAATGTGGGTGAAATGAGTAACAAAGGTTATGAAGTTACCTTGAATGCTAGCCCCGTAAAAACTAAGAATTTCTCTTGGAATACTACTTTTAACTTAGCACACAACGAAAACAAAATTTTAAGTCTTTCGAATGCTTCGTTAAAAACTGACTCGGTAAAAATCGTTCAACCAGATGGTGGCGGACAAACGGGAGAAACCATTCAATTGATTGTAGCAGGACAGCCAATTGGTCAGTTTTTTACATATGAATATGCAGGTAAAGATGCCAATGGGGTATCGCAATACTATAACTCAAAAGGTGAATTGACGACCAAACCTGTTAGCGTAAAAGACTACAAAGCTATAGGAAATGCACAGCCTAAATTATTATTAGGTTGGTCGAACAATTTCACTTACAAAAATTTGGATTTGAATATCTTCATGAGAGCAGTGCTAGGTAACAAAATCATGAACGTAACGCGTGCCGATTTGTTCAGACCAAGTACTGCCAGATTCACTAACATTCCTGTTGAAGTAGCTGAAGAATCAGCCAATGATTTTAACTCTTATCGTTACTCATCTCGTTTCTTGGAAGATGGAAGCTATTTACGTTTAGACAATGCTACTTTGGGGTATTCATTCAAGAATATCACTAAAGATATCAAGCGTATTCGTTTGTATGCCTCAGTAAATAACTTGTTTGTGATAACAGGCTACAAAGGCATCGACCCTGAGATTAATCAAGGCGGTATTGCTCCTGGTGTTGACTCTAATAATTTTTATCCTAAAACCCGTACATTCTTGTTTGGTGTTTCCGCCTCATTCTAAAAACATTTACAATAATTCAAACAGTACCTAGAAGCAATTACTGAATTAATGATGTTTTTGAGGATTTCTTCTTAGAGAATTAGGTACTGTTCAAAACTATTAATGCTAGAAACAGATGAAAAAAATATTTCAATTGATAATAACCATTGCAAGCATAAGTGGATTAATGGCTTGTCATGACCTTGACGTCCCCGTAACAACACAACTAACGCCAGAGATTTTCCCTCAAACCCCTACACAGTTTATCCAAGCTGCGGGACCAACGTACAATTCTTTTCGTCAAAACTATTCAACAGACTACTGGTTTTTACAGTCGTTGAGTACCGATGAAGCGATTTTACCAGCACGTGGTGGAAACTGGTATGATGGTGGACGTTATGAACAACATCACAAACATACTTGGAATCAAGATAACGCACACGTACAAAGTGCTTGGGCATGGCTGACAACTACCATCAGTACAAGTAATCAGAATATTTTCTTGATTTCAAAAGCACCAGAGTCCACAGCTAAACTTACAAGTTTGGCAGAACTAAGAACCATGCGTGCAATGTGTTATTTTATGATGATGGATATGTGGGGAAATATCCCAATTTCAACAAAATTTGGTGATACAACTACGGCTAGAACAACTGCAAGATCTGATGTATTTAAGTTTATCGAGAAAGAGTTACAAGAGAGCCTTCCTGACCTTAGTGTGGTAGTTGGGCAAGAAACTTACGGTCGCCCGAATAAATATACAGCTTATGCCATCTTAGCAAAGATGTATCTAAATGCTGAAGTTTATACAGGTACTGCTCGTTGGAATGATGCCATCATTGCTTGTGATAACATCATTAGCTCTGGTAAATATGCTATTGAAAGTGATTACCGCAAAATGTTTTTTGTAAACAATGGTCCGCAAATCAAGGAGTTTATTTTTGCTATTCCTTACGATGCCTCCGCCCCGAATGGTTATATGTTTTATGCTCGATACTCCATGCCGAGGTCATTACGTGCTAAATTCAGCTTACCATTTACACCAAGTTCGGCGTCAAGTACTTTACCACAATACTATGCCTATTACAACGACCCTAAAGACGTAAGAAATCAGCAGTGGATTACGGGTAAACAATTCGACTATAAGGGCGTACCTGTAACTGTAGCCACAACCAAACAGGGGTATGACGAAGATTATAAAGGTGCAGATGCGGGAGCAGCTTTAACTTATCAAGTAGATATTACACCAGATGTTATCATTAAAAAACCTGCCACTTTTGATTTAGGAAATGATGAGAAAGCTTGGAATATGGGTTATCGTAACAATAAATTCTATGCTGATAGTACTTCGGCGACTAGAAACCAAAATAACGATGTACCTATTTTCAGATATGCTGATGTATTGTTGATGAAAGCTGAGGCAATCTTGAAAGGTGGTACTGCTACAAACGGACAAACGGCTATTTCGTTAGTGAATGAAGTAAGGAGTAAGCGTACAACTTCTACTCCTTGGACTTCGGTAACATTACAACAACTTTATGAAGAAAGAGCCAGAGAGTTTGCTTGGGAAACTTGGCACCGTAACGATATGATTCGTTTTGGTAAATACGAAGGTACATGGGGAGTAAAAACCGATACTGACCCTAAAAAACGCCTTTTCCCAATCCCAACAAATGCTTTGCAATTGAACAAATCATTAACTCAGAATCCTGGGTATTAAGATTTAGTTGATTATGCTTAATTATCAATAGCTTTGTATCAAAGAGTTTTCTTGGTGCAAAGCTATTGTTTTCAAGAGCCATTATGAAAATGTAAATTGTATCCCTTTATTATGCAAAAGAGTAATCCTTCCTCGCGTTTACAATCACTTGATGCCCTCAGAGGCTTTGATATGTTTTGGATTATTAGTGGCGAAGGCTTAATCCATGAATGGGCAAAAGCCTCTGACAACACGGTTATCAATTGGATGTCTAGCCAATTACACCACTCCGATTGGAATGGCTTTACTTTTTATGATTTGATATTTCCTTTGTTTATTTTTATTGCTGGTGTTTCTATGCCTTATAGTATTGGCAAACAATTAGCCAATCAGCCTTCTAAAAATCAGGTATTAAAAAGCTTATTCAAAAGAGCCTTCATCTTGATTATTCTTGGTACCATCGTCAATGGTTTATTCAAATGGCAAGGGTATGAAAACACACGCATTGCCAGTGTGCTAGGCAGAATCGCCCTTTCCTGTCTATTCGCAGGAATTATTTTTATTTATACAGACCTCAAAACGCAAATCTTTATTTTCTTCGGTATTCTTATAGGCTATTTTTTACTGATGAACTATGTACCTGTCCCCAATTTTGGTGCTGGCATTTTGACCAAAAAAGGCAATTTATCCGCATATCTCGACCGTCTCTTTTTACCCGGAAAACTTCATCGAAAAGTTTATGACCCTGAAGGACTGTTATCAACCTTACCTGCCATTTGTAATGCATTATTAGGAATTTTTACAGGAAAACTTTTACAATCAACTTCTATCGCAGGGTTTAAAAAAGTTGCAATAATGTCAGCTTTTGGCATCATTTGTATCTCTTTAGCTTGGCTTTGGAATCCATTTTTCCCTATTAATAAAATCATGTGGACTAGTTCATTTGTACTTTGCTCGGGTGGTTTTAGTTTACTGTTTATGGCTTTCTTTTATTTAGTGATAGATGTACTAGCTATCAAATTTTGGATAGCTCCGTTCGTTTGGATTGGCATGAATTCCATTACCATTTATATGGCAGCTCATGGTTTAATTAACTTTGAGTCAACAGCCAATTATTTGTTTGGAGGATTAATTCAACACCTTAATACCCCGTGGCAACTTGTAGGATTAGCGACAGGAATTGTTTTGGTGCAGTTGGGTTTCTTGTATTTTTTATATCGCCAGAAATGGTTTTTGAAAGTCTAGAAAAATACCAACTTAACCTATTTTATAAAAATATTACCAAAAAATCGAAGCAACATATTTTCAATAAAATGAGCAAAAAAAATATTCTTTTGGTTTTGTTATTTCCTTTAGCAAGCATAGCCCAAAAACAGCCCGTCGATTATGTAAATCCCCTCATTGGCTCAGCCCCTAGCACGACCGAAAGTGCTAAAAAACATAGTGAAGCAGGGTCGGAAATGAAAGGGCAGATTGTACCAGCCATCGGTGTGCCACAAGGGATGACCTCTTGGACGCCCCAAACCCGAGCTACTGAATTAAAGTGTATTCCTCCTTTTTATTATAACGATACTAAAATTCAGGGTTTTAGAGGAACTCATTGGATGAATGGAAGCTGTGTACAAGACTATGGCAGTGTGACTATCATGCCTATGTCTGGTAAACTGAATGTGAATACTACAGACAGAGGAAGTGATTTCGACCGAAAAACTGAAATAGTAAAGCCTTATTATTATCAGGTAAATCTGAAAAAAGGGAATATCAAATCCGAAATGACAGCCCTATCTCGTGCAGGATTTTTACAATTTACTTTTAGCCAACATCAGGATAATTATATAGTGATTGAACCCAATTCAGACGAAGGCGAAGGTTTTGTAGAGATTCATCCTGAAAAAAACGAAATAGTTGGTTATAATCCCGTCCACAGAATTTATCAAGGTTTTGGTAAGCCCGCAGGTTTCAGTGGATACTTTGTTATTCAATTTGACCAAGCCTTTACAGATTATGGCACTTGGAAGAACAATGATATAAATGCCAAATCTGTACAAACACAAGGAAATGGACAAAAACAGGCTGTTGGGGCTTATGCACAATTCGGCAATAAAATCGTAAAAGTACGCATTGGTACTTCGTTTACTAGTTTGGAAGGAGCCAGAAAGAATCTGGAAGGTGAAATCAACCATTGGGATTTTTCAAAAACTCGTCGAGCATCAAACTTAGCTTGGAATAAAGCTCTTGGCAAAATCCAAGTAAAGGGTACTGAATATGATAAAACTTTGTTTTATTCTGCCTTATATCATACCAAACTGACACCAAGGGTATTCTCGGATATTGATGGTTCTTATACTGGTTTTGCCGATGATGATAACATTTACCAAGCCAAAGGTTTTGATTATTATGAAGATTATAACCTGTGGGATACTTACAGAGCGGTGCATCCTTTGCATACTTTGCTAGAACCAAAAGTAACTGCAGATATGATGCAATCTTTAGTCAAAAAAGCAGAACAAGGTACTTGGTTGCCTATTTTTCCGTGCTGGAATCATTATACTGCGGCCATGATTGGCGACCACGCCATTGCTGCCATTGGCGATGCCTACATCAAGGGCATCAAAGGTTTTGATATTAAAACGGCTTATCAATATATGCGTAAAAATGCTTTTGAAGTAAACACAAACCAAAAGAGCTATGAAGAAGGCAAAGGAAGAAGAGCCTTGGCATCTTATTTAAAATACAATTATATCCCGCTCGAAGATTCCGTTTGGCAGGCTTTCCACAAAAGAGAGCAAGTTTCACGTACTTTAGAATATGCTTATGATGATTTTGTGTTAGCACAAGTAGCCCAAAAGCTGGGTGAGAAAGCTGATTATGAAACCTTGATGAAACGTGCTAAAAACTATCAAAACGTAATAGACCCACAAACTGGCTATGCACGTGGACGTTATTCTGATGGCAGTTGGATTCGCAAATTCGACCCCTTTGCACAACGTAGTAGTTTCATTACCGAGGGTTCGCCTGCTCAATATACTTTTTACGTGCCCCACGATGTGGAAGGTTTGATAAAACACGTTGGTGGACAAAAACGCTTTATAGAAAAGCTAGATACCTTATTCGACCAAGGTTATTATTGGCATGGCAATGAACCCAACAATCAAATTGTATATTTATACCCTTTTGCTAATCAGGCTTGGAAAACACAAGCAAAAGTACGTCAGATTATCAAAGAAGAATACGATATTTCGGCAGGTGGGATGAGTGGCAACGAAGATGGCGGACAGATGTCAGCTTGGTTGGTTTTTAGCATGATGGGGTATTATCCAGTTTGTCCTGGTACGCCAAACTATGTAATTGGTAGTCCTACTTTTAATGAAACAACCCTCAATTTACCTGATGGAAAGCAGTTTAAGATCATTGCGAAAGGTAATTCGATAAAAACGCCATATATCCAATCGGCTACACTCAATGGAAAGCCTTTTACTGAAAAATTCATTACTCATCAACAAATTATGGCAGGTGGTGTTTTAGTATTTACGATGAGCAGTAAGCCTAAAGGTTTATGAGTTTAAGGTTTAAACCCTAAACTCATCATCTCGTAAACTCATAATAACACAGGGCAGAGTTAAACTATTTCAATAAAAACTTATATTGACCGTAATTTGATAACGTTTTTTTCTTTACTTTACTAAAAAGTATAAACTGCTGAGTACAACGTTTTTTAATAATCTAATAATCAATTATTTAACCAAAATATGAACCGTAGAGAAGCCGTCCAACGAGTTGCCCTTCTGATGGGAGGTGTGCTTTCTGCCCCTTTAATGGCAGGAGTAATGGGACAAATTATTAATACTGGCAACAGTGTAAGTGTGAGTCTTGAGCAAGAAGCTTTGCTTGCGGAGGTTGCTGATATTATTATTCCAACCACTGATACTCCTGGTGCGAAAGCTGCTGGCGCTGAAAAATTCATTGTTCGTGTCATGCGTGATTGTTATAAAAAAGAAGATCAAGAAAAATTCTATGCAGGTTTAGCAAAATTAGATGCTGATAGCAAAGCTAAATTTGGAAAAGGTTTTGTGGAATTAGATACTGCTCAGAAAAATGAAATGGTTAAGCTAAGTACTATCAACGATAAGCCTTTCTTCCAAAGAATGAAAGAATTGACAGTAACTGGCTACTTTACGTCTGAAATTGGTGCTACTAAAGCATTGGCATACCTACCGATTCCGGGGAAATTCCAAGGTTGTGTACCGTTGAAGCCGGGACAAAAAGCGTGGGCACTGTAAGTATGAGTGATGAATTGTGAGTGATGAGTTTTAAGCTTTGTTATCTAAATTCATCTGTCATTTCTCAAAATTATTACCAATTTTATTTTATAAAACAAAAAGCTGACCGCTAGTAGCTCAAAGCTTAAAACTCATATCAGGAGATGTCAAATTTGAATATAGATGCAGTTAAAGGAATGACTTATGATGCCATTGTAATTGGTTCAGGCGTTTCTGGTGGTTGGGCTGCTAAAGAATTAACCGAAAAAGGCTTAAGAGTACTAATGCTTGAAAGAGGTAAGCAATTAGAACACGTTACTGGCTACGAAAATGCCATGAAAGACCCTTGGGAAATGAAATACAATGGTCGTTTAACAATAGAACAAAAAGAATCCCATCCAAAATTAGCCCGTGATTATCCGTACAATGAAATGACTGAAAAATACTGGATGAATGATTCAGACTCATTATATAAAGAAGAAAAACGTTTTGACTGGTATCGTCCAAACATCGTTGGTGGAAAATCAATCATGTGGGGCCGTCAATCTTATCGTTTAAGTGACATCGACTTTGAAGCTAATTTAAAAGATGGTATTGCGGTTGACTGGCCAATTCGTTATAAAGACATTGCTCCTTGGTATTCTTATGTAGAGAAATACGCTGGTATTTCGGGTGAAAAATTAGGTTTGCCTCAATTGCCTGATGGCGAATTCCTTCCAGCAATGGAAATGTTCTGTGTAGAGAAAGAAGTGAAGCAACGCCTAGAAAAAAACTTCCCTGGTCGTAACCTAACGATGGGGCGTGTTGCTAACCTTTCGGAAGCTGCGAAAGAACAATTAGGTATTGGTCGTTCGTCTTGCCAGTATCGTAACAAATGTTCATTAGGCTGTCCTTTCGGGGCTTACTTCAGCACTCAATCTTGCACTTTACCACCAGCGGCTAAAACGGGTCGTCTGACTTTACGTCCTGATTCAATCGTAACAGAAATCATGTACGATGAAAACAAGAAAAAAGCTACAGGTGTACGTGTACGTGATGCAGTAACAATGCAAGACCGTGAGTATTTTGCTAAAATCATCTTCGTTTGTGGTAGTACTATCGGTTCTACTTCATTGATGATGAACTCTGTTTCTAACCGTTTCCCAGAAGGAATGGGTAATGATTCTGGACAGTTAGGTCACAACTTGATGGATCACCACTTCCGTACAGGTGCTTCGGGTACTTGGGAAGGTGATTTAGATAAATATTACTACGGACGTAGAGCGAATGGTATTTATGTACCTCGTTATCGTAACATTGGTTCAGACAAACGTGATTATCTACGTGGCTTTGGTTATCAAGGTGGTGCAAGTCGCCAAGGATGGCAACGTAACGTAGCTGAACTTACTTTTGGTGCTGACTACAAAAACGAAGTAACACAACCAGGTAACTGGTCGATGGGCTTTGGTGGTTTTGGAGAAACTTTGCCATATTACGAAAACAGAATGTTCCTTGATAAAACCACTAAAGATAAGTGGGGCTTGCCAGTAGTTGTGTTTGATGCGGACTTACGTGAAAACGAAAAGAAAATGCGTATCGACATGATGAACGATGCCAAAGAAATGTTGGAATCATCAGGCGTAAAAAATGTAAGAACTTATGATAATGGTTCTTATTTAGGTATGGCTATTCACGAAATGGGAACTGCCCGCATGGGACGTGACCCTAAAACTTCGGTATTGAATGCCCATAACCAAGTACACGCTGTGAAAAACGTATTTATGACGGATGGTGCAGCCATGACTTCTGCATCATGTGTAAATCCATCGCTTACGTATATGGCACTTACAGCCAGAGCAGCAGATTTTGCGGTGAAAGAATTGAAGAAATTGAATCTTTAGTAATATTCAACTCAATAAAAATCCCTACAGGAATGATTTCTTGTAGGGATTTTTTATTAGTTGACCTTATTCTGCAAGGTACTAGAAGGTGGTATTTGAGTCCTACTGATTATCCACAAGTTAATATATTGCTGATAATCAAAGTATTTATCACTAGCGGGTGACTTAAGTCACCCGCTAGTGATAATGGTCGAAAGCTCGTTCGTAAAACAAACTCATGCCATGACTTGAAGTCATGGCATGAGTAAACGAGGTCTATTATAATAAAGCTTGCGTTTGCTCTGCCACAATCGCAATCCCCTCTTCAAAACTTACGGGATTATAGCCTAAAACGGAAATAGCTTTGTCTAAAATAAATCCTGTTCTCGGTGGGCGTTTGGCAGGTTGTGTGAAATTATTAGCATTAGCTGTACTAATGAGTGATTTATCTAATTGAAAGAAGTCAGCCGTTTTAATCGCCATTTCATAGGGCGTTAAAAAGTCTTTTCCCGAAATATGAAAAATCCCCTCTGCTTCTTTATCAGTCATCAACCAACAGCCTTTGGCTAAATCTTCTGCCAAAGTAGGCGTGCGAAACTGGTCGGTTACTACTTTAATACTTTTACCTTCTTCCAACGATTTCTTTACCCACAATATAATGTTACTACGACTCATATCCGAAACGATACCATAGACCAAAACTGTTCTGGCAATACTCCAACGACATGTCGAACGTCTTACCACTTCCTCTGCTGCATACTTTGTCCAACCATAATAACTTACTGGGCTTGGCTGTGCTTCCTCTGAATATGGACCAGCTATTCCATCAAAAACAAAGTCAGTAGAAAGATGGCAAAGATAAATATTGTGTTTTTCGCAAGCCTCCGCCAAATACTCTACTGCCTTTACATTCATTGCCCAACACAAATCTTTTTCAAATTCACATTGGTCAACGTTCGTCATGGCTGCAGTGTTGATAATGGCATTAGGCTGAATCCTTTCAATTACCTCCGCTACTTGTTCGGGATTAGTAATATCCATTTCCTGATATTCGTAGCCCTCTGTAAATGACAAACGATTGTTACCACGGGCAGTAGCAATCAAATGAATATCAGCGTGATTCGCCAGTAATGAAACTAGCTTTTGTCCCAACAGCCCATTTGATCCTGTGATTAGTATTTTCTTTTTTAACATATTATTACTTCTGTATTTCAAAATTTACTCTCCAAACGTATATGCATACAATTTAGTAATCTTCTTTTTACGCATCTTTTTACAGGTAATTTTCATGGCAATATCTTTCAAAGGACGATTATTCTTATCTCTTGGCTGACTAGCCACTGAATCTATCACCCATAAGTTATCAATCACCTGTCCGAAAACTGTGTAATTACCATCCAAATGAGGTGTTCCACCAATGGTTTTATAAACATTTTTTTGCTCTTCAGTATAAGTTCTCAACGGACTCCTAGCCATTTGTCTAGCCAAAGTTGAATCATTCCAAACCTGTCCTTGCACAATATAATACTGACACCCCGAGGAGGCTTTTTCGGGATTATTATCACGAGCGGCGGCTATTACTCCTTTTTTATGAAACAATTCAGGCGTGATTTCCGCTGGCACTTTATAGCCCACATCACCATTACCGAGCAATTCTCCTGCTTTGGCTTTTTTTGAATTTGGGTCACCTCCCTGAATCATAAATGTGTTGATGATACGATGAAACAGTAATCCATCATAGAATTTATCATCTACTAGTTTCAAAAAATTCTTTTTGTGCTGGGGTGTTTCGTTGTGCAAAATAGCATGCATTTTTCCAAAAGGAGTAGTAAAAGTTACGAGGTAGTCTTTTCTTTTACGCTGTGAGAAAGTTTGAAAAGCAATAGACGATACAATAAAGTATAAGAGTATTTTTTTGTTTGAATTCATGTCAAACGATGCGTATTTAGTTGGATGAATGGATGAAAACTCAATATACTATTTTTTGAATGGATAGCCAGAATCTTGTTGATAAAACCTCTTGCAGTTTTCAAGGAATAGACTGGTTTCGTCATCATTAAAAAATCGTAAGACATGATGAATATTAAGGAATTTTTGGCTAACATTGGTTATCCAAAATATCGCTCAACAAAACCCTCTCAAATGTTAAATCAAACCATGAAAATTTTATTTACCTTCTGTAGCATCTTGTTAACGAGTGCCTCATTATTCGCCCAAGAAGTCATCAAATTGTATTCAGACAAAGCCCCAGGTTCAGAAAGCTGGACATGGTCAGAAGCCGAAAATAACACGAATGTATTTAATACCAGAGTTATCTATAACGTATCATCTCCAAGTATTACTGCCTATTTACCTGATAAAGAAAAAGCTACAGGAACAGCCATATTGATTGCTCCAGGCGGTGCTTTTCATACGCTTTCGATTGATAATGAAGGCATTGAGGTAGCCAAATATTTAAACTCAAAAGGTATTGCTGCCTTTGTCTTGAAATACAGGGTTGCCAGAAGTTTCACAAATGACCCTGTAAAAGAATTAACGGGTAAAATGTCTAATTTTAAAACCTTGGATGAAGAAAACGCCCCCATTATTCCTTTAGCCATTCAAGATGCTTCAACAGCCATTAAATACATTAGAAAAAATGCTGAAAAATATGACATTGACCCTACTAAAATAGGCATGATGGGCTTTTCGGCAGGAGGAACGTTAACATTAGGCGCTATTTATCAAGCTACTGAAGAGAGTAAACCCAATTTTATTGCACCGATTTATCCATATACCAAAGCACTAGACGACATCAAAAATATTCCTAAAGCCAAAACGCCCATTTTTATCGCTTTAGCTTCTGACGACCAGCTAGGCTTTGCTCCTGCTAATGCACAGTTGTACCTAGACTGGAAAGCCGCTGGTCAACCTGTAGAAATACATATTTACGAAAGGGGCGGTCATGGTTTTGGCATGAATAAACAAAAAATACCGACGGATACTTGGT
The DNA here is from genome assembly GCF_034928825.1 of Arcicella aquatica. Classification (NCBI taxonomy): domain Bacteria; kingdom Pseudomonadati; phylum Bacteroidota; class Cytophagia; order Cytophagales; family Flectobacillaceae; genus Arcicella; species Arcicella aquatica. The sequence continues at coordinate 102,363 of NZ_JAYFUL010000002.1, forward strand.
ACGAACGTTTTGGCGATTGGTTGAAGCTACAAGGTTATCTCAAAAAACGTTACCCAAACAAATGGGAACAGCAATTTAGCGAAGAGCAATTAGAAACGTTTTCAAAACAAAATGCTGAAAGAGAAAAAAGAGATTGGGCAAATCTAGTAAAATACAAAAAAGCCAATGCCGAAATTGGCGAACCTAAACAAGGTAAAACAAGGGTAGTATTTACAGGAGATTCTATCACCGAAGGATGGGTATCGGCCGACCCTGATTTTTTCAACACCAATAATTATGTAGGAAGAGGCATCAGCGGACAAACGTCTCCGCAAACATTACTCCGTTTTCGTCAGGATGTAGTGGCTTTGAAACCAAAAGTGGTTATCATCAATATTGGTATCAACGATATTGCCGAAAATACGGGTGATTATATGCAAGACTATACGTTGTCAAACTATCAATCTATGATAGAAATTGCTAAAGCTAATCATATCAAAGTAATCTTGGCTTCGGTAATGCCTGCATTTGCGTTTCCTTGGAGAAAAGAAATTCAAGACGTTCCAGCTAAAGTAATAGCATTAAATGAAGGGATTAAACAATTAGCTAAACAAAACAATTTAGTTTATCTTGACTATTTTACTCCTCTGAAAGATGAAAGAAATGGATTGAGTAAAGAAATGGCTGAAGATGGCGTACATCCTACCATCAGTTGCTATAAAATCATGGAGAAATTAGCGAATGAGGCAATTAATAAAGCCTTGAAATAATTCTTTTAATTTGAAAATGTGGGAATTTGAAGATTTGAAAATTTTTTTGATAAATATTTAATTTTCAAATTCTCACATTTTCAAATCTTCAAATTAGTTACTTTCCTACCATTGTTGTAGGTCTGCCACGCAAGGCTGACCAAGTTTCATCAATGGCTACTTGCGATACCGCTTGAAGTTCAATCAAATCAAATGCTGTCCAAACTGTTTCACGTTTGATGTCACTTTTTATTTTTCCTGTGCCTTTAGGGTAACAAGCCCAGAAAACACAATCAAATTTACCAGCCTTACCCACAGATTTCATCAAAGTCTCTAATTCAGCTTGTTGAATAGCAAACACTTGGACAAAATCATAAATGCCCTCCGCTCTTGGTTCAGTATCATAATTTACACCTTCTAATAACGAACCATACTCTGACGGAGCATTCACAATCAATAATGCTTTATCGCTATCTAAACGAAGTTTTTTGAATATCTTTTCAGCAGACATAAGTAAAAACCGTTATATTACTGTAATCACTAAATCACAATTCACAAACTCACTAATTATTCAACCCCGCACGAATATCTTTCAAAATTCTGTCTCCCCCCAAAGTCAAAATCTTTTCAGCTAGGGCTTCGCCCACGGCAATAGCATCTGTTCCTGTAATAGTCTCTTTTAAGATTTCTTGCCCATCTAAACTGATGATTCCCCCTGTCATAGCTAATTCATTATTTTCAGTAGGCTGAGCTAGTCCAAAAACAGGAATACTACAGCCTCCCTGCAAACGTCTCAGATAAGCACGTTCTGCTAATAATTGCTGTTCAGTTTCAGGATGGTTACACAATGCTCTGATTTTGGCTTTCTTTTCAGCATCCAAACTCGCTGCACATTCTATGGCAACAGAGCCTTGTCCCACCGCAGGCGTAAAGGTATCAAGCGAAATCAATTCTGCGATATGTTCTTCATAACCCATGCGATGTACGCCTGCATAAGCCAATAATAAAGCATCACAAACGCCACTTTCTAGTTTAGCTAAACGTGTTTGTAAATTACCACGCATATCTACCGTGTGGATATGTGGGTAAAAGTGTTTCAACATTGCCACTCTACGTGTAGAAGAAGTTCCCACTACAAAGGGCTGTCCACTTTCTAAAGAAATATTTTTATTAAAACTTACCAAAACGTCGTTTACTTTTTCACGTTCGGTAAAAGCAATCAATTCTAAATCATCTGCTAATTCCGACTGCAAGTCTTTGGCAGAATGCTGTGCTATATCAATTTCTCCAGAACGAAGTTTCTCTTCTAATTCCTCTGTAAATACACCTTTTGAGCCAATTTTTGACAACGAGCGGTCTAAAATTTGGTCTCCTTTAGTATTAATAATGACAATCTCAACGGCTAAACCGCCTTTTTCTAGTGTTTCTTTGATGAAGTATGCTTGCCAAAGGGCTAGTTTTGACCCTCTCGTTCCTAATTTTATTGTACTCATGGTTGACTTATTAGCTTTGAGCTGTAAGCTGTAAGCTTTTATGATGAATGTTTTTATTAACTTTTAAACAATCTACCGACGGTTAGTGATAAATCTAAATGTAAAATCTTCGCCCTTGCGTTTCGTTCTAAATAATAATATACTTGACTGAATTCCTGTACAATCTGTTCGATGGCTTCTATTTTTACTGCTTTCGAAAAATTCTGAACGAAAGTAAGCTCCTCTCCTTCTAACCTTACTAAAACCTCCGCACCGTTTTTCCACAGTAACAAATCTCTGAAAATATTCAATCCGTATTCCATCATTCCTTTTTGCTCTTCTTTGGGTAATGTATCAAATTCGTCGGCTAATTTTATCAAGGTGGCCGCATCGAGCTTATAAGCCATCCGCATCCATTTAGCAAACCACTCATGTTGTGCTTGTCCATCTTGACCTGTCAGGGCAACGGCTTTTGAAATATTCCCTTCTGATAAATAAGCAATCTGCTTGGCTCTTTCTTTAACGACGCCTTCTTTCTGAACCAGATACTCAACAGTGTCTTCATCCGAAAGTGCAGGAATCATCACCCTTTGGGTTCTAGAAAGTATGGTTGTTAATAACTTATTCGCATCATTACATACGAGAATAAACAAGGTTTTGATAGGCGGTTCTTCTAAAATTTTCAATAAAGAATTCGCCGATTCTATGTTCATTAACTCTGGTTGCCAGATAATCAATATTTTATATTCAGCCTCAAAAGCTTTCAGCGAGATTTTATCAATGATATTATGTGCTTCCTTAATCGGAATAATACCTTGTTTATTACCCGTTGCTCCTGTAAATTCTAGCCAGTCGGTCAGGCTACGATACGGACTTTCAATTAAAAACTTCCGCCAAGTAGGCAATAATTCTAAGATGGTTTCTTTGGCACTAGGCGTTGGGAAAATATGGTGAATATCTGGATGCACCATTTTTGCCATTTTGACACACGAAGCACAACGCCCGCAAGCATCCTCCTCGCCTCTTTCTTCGCAATTTATATAAGTGGCATAAGCCCATGCTAAAGCCAGATTGGCTCCACCAACTGCTCCATGAAACAATTGGGCATGAGCCACATGGTTCATCTGCACCGATCGAATCAGCGTATCTTTAATAGCCCTTAACCCTGGAATATCTTTAAATAACATTTACTTTCGATTTGAAAATTTGATGATTTGAAAATTTGAAAGTGAGTTCTCTCATCATTTGATGATTTGAAAATTTGAAAATAATTAATTTTTCTTCCATCCACATTTTCAAATCTTCAAATTCTCAAATTTTCAAATTAAACACTAGTTTGCTCAAAAACTGCTTTTAATATTTGTTCTTCTATTCCATCAAACGCTTTGCCTCTACGTTCCAATACAGCACGTGCTACTTGGTTTGCCTTGCGAAGATGATAAGTTTTAAACGTTCCGTTGCCATTACTCCACGAAAACGAAGGAATATGTTTCGGTTGAAAATCAGCTCCAAAAATATTGCAATTCACGCCTACTACCGTACCCGTATTAAACATCGTATTGATACCACATTTAGAATGGTCGGCCATGATTAAGCCCACAAATTGCGACCCTGTATTTTCATATCGATTGGTAACATAACTCCATAATTCTACTTTTGAATAATCATTTTTCAAGTTAGAATTATTCGTATCTGCCCCCCAATTACACCATTCTCCTATCACGGAATTACCCATGAAACCTTCGTGCCCTTTGTTTGAATTGCCAAAGATAACGGAATTACTGATTTCTCCGCCCACTTTAGAGAACGGACCAATCGTAGTATTTCTCCTCATCTTAGCTCCCATATTTATCACCGAGTCTTCGCAGATAGCAAAAGGTCCTTGAATCAAGGCTCCCGCTTGGATATTTACTCCTTTCCCTAGATAGATAGGACCATTGCTAGCATCCAATACGACTGCTTTCAGCTCTACTCCTTCTTCAATAAAAATCTGTGATTCATTATAAAAAGCCGTAAATCTATCATTAATGGGCTGTGAAGTCCTGTTTTTAGTAATTCTTTGGAAGTCACTCATAATTTGCTCGCCATTGTGTGTATAAATATCAATCGCTTGGCGGATGATTCTGAGTTCTCCTTCAAAAGCCACTGTATCGTCAAATACATCAGTTACAGCTTTGCTTCTATAAGCAAGAATAAGTTCTCCTTGTACTAAAGCAGTAGCGGGTGCTAACCCTAAAATAGCTTCTGTTAATAATGCGGTAGGGCAAACAGCACCATTGATAAATACATTATCATCAGCCAACACGAGGGGATATTTGGCTTGTAAATAATCTTGTGTATAAAATGACACATCGCTCCCTAGGAAGTCCTGCCATTTCTGACTGATGGTTTGTATCCCTATGCGGATTTCACTAACAGGGCGCGTAAAAGTTAGAGGCAACAAAGACTGACGAATCTGTATTTCATCAAAAAGAATAAAATTCATAAAGCTTAGCACGGACGGTCCCGTCCGCAGGGCAAGATTATTTTATGATATGTTGTAATGATACAAAATTAGCAGATGAATAACAGCCACTTTATACCTTAAATATTATCTGTTTATCATCAACAGGTTTATGCCTACAAAGATACGTGATATATTGCCGATATTTTACAACAAAAAAGCCTTTCAGATTTCTCTAAAAGGCTTTTTGTTAATTTCGACTCCTGTTGAGCGGAAGAATTATTTCTTTCCACCGAAACGCTTGTAGAATTTATCAACACGACCCGCAGTATCCAACAATACGTTTTTACCTGTATAGAATGGGTGTGATTGAGAAGAAACTTCGATTTTGAATACTGGATAAGTTTCTCCTTCAAATTCAGTAGTTTCAGTAGTTTTAACACATGACTGCGTTAAAAACTTGTAATCAGCAGACAAATCATGGAAAACCACTGGTCTGTAATCTGGATGAATTCCTTGTTTCATGGTAATATTTTGATTTTGAGACGATTCCCCGCCGTCTCTGTATTTGTATATAATTAGTCTGTTGTTAAATTGGGAGATACAGTATTCAAAGTGTTTAAGGTAAATTAAACGAATTACTGATAACAATCGACAAAGGCACTTTTCTATTTGAGGGTGCAAAATTACATTTTTTTTGGTGGTTTCAAAAACTTTTTTAAGGTAATTTGATTTAAGTTTTTAAGAAAAAGTAATCGATTTTTTTTCGATTTTTTTTTCGTGTGCTCCCGTATAATTATTCCAAGTTGAATACTTCGTAGCGTGGCAAAAAACCAAAACTTATTGTACATAACGAATAGTTTACTTTTTATGAATGTTTTTCTTAGTCAATTGTACATTGCGAATAGATTAAGAAATTGTTATCTTTGAAGTGCATACCGAAACCATCCAGCAAAAAGCCTTTGCAGTTATTTAAAGATTTAGCCTATCGAATCAGATTTTGATTTCTTTGCGATAGCTATTATATAAATTCTCAAAATTTTAGATTCAATCATTTTAAATCATTTTTCCCTTTCAAAGAAAAAACAATGATTTGAATAAAAAATAATGGAGATTGCGGAATGAAAAACAAACAGTTTGTGTTCATCTGAACACCACCAAATTGGTATGAATGATATAGTCATGGTATGATTATTTGATTTCTTAAAATGATTATATTTAAACCTGTTTTATTATTTTTCTGAATCAAACACAACAAAAACCCGAGTTATTATGTACGTTATAAAAAGAGATGGCAGACGTGAGTCTGTAAAGTTTGACAAGATTACAGCCCGAATCGAAAAACTTTGCTATAGTCTCGATCCATTCTTTGTGCAGCCTCTCGAAGTAGCTAAAAAAGTTATTACGGGGCTCTATGATGGAGTAACCACGAGCGAATTAGACAATTTAGCAGCAGAGACGGCGGCTTCGATGACAACCAAGCACCCAGACTATGCTGTGCTCGCAGCTAGAATTGCTGTCTCTAATTTGCATAAAGAGACTTTGAAGTCGTTTTCAGCAACAATGAAACGCCTTTATAATTATACAGACCCGAAAACTGGAGAAAACGCAGCGTTATTATCTAAAGAAGTATATGATGTCATCAAGAAAAATGCAGGAGAATTAGATGCTGCTATTATTTATGATAGAGACTTTGGGTATGATTACTTTGGTTTCAAAACTTTAGAAAAGTCATATCTTCTAAAAATGGAAGGTAAGATTGCTGAGCGCCCGCAACACATGTTGATGCGTGTAGCGATTGGTATTCACGGTGCTGACGTTGAAAGTGCTATTGAAACCTACAATTTGCTCTCAGAACGTTGGTTTACGCATGCTACCCCTACGCTTTTCAACGCAGGTACACAAAAACCACAGATGTCATCTTGTTTCTTATTAACGATGCAAGACGATTCTATCGAAGGAATTTATGATACATTAAAACAATGTGCAAAAATTTCTCAGTCTGCTGGTGGTATTGGCTTGTCTATCCATAATGTCCGTGCTACGGGGTCTTATATCAAAGGAACAAACGGTACTTCAAACGGTATTGTGCCGATGTTGAAAGTATTCAATGATACTGCTCGCTACGTTGACCAAGGCGGTGGAAAAAGAAAAGGTTCTTTTGCTGTTTACTTAGAACCTTGGCATGCTGATATTTTTGATTTCTTAGAATTAAAGAAAAATCATGGTAAAGAAGAAATGCGTGCAAGAGATTTATTCTATGCATTGTGGATTCCAGATTTATTCATGAAGCGTGTAAAAGACAATGATACTTGGTCGTTATTCTGTCCACACGAATGCCCAGGTATGGCAGATACTTATGGTGAAGAATTTGAAAAACTTTATACAAGTTATGAGTTAGCGGGTAAAGCTCGCAAAGTAATTAAGGCTCAAGATTTATGGTTCGAGATTTTAGAATCTCAAACAGAAACAGGTACGCCTTATATGTTGTTTAAAGACCATGCAAACCGCAAATCAAACCAAAAGAATTTAGGTACTATTAAGTCTTCAAACTTATGTACTGAAATTATGGAGTATACTTCTAAAGACGAAGTAGCTGTTTGTAATTTAGCTTCTTTGGCTTTACCAAAATTCTTAAAAACTAACGCAAGAGGTTTTCAAGAGTTTGACCACGAAGCTTTGTATAAAGTAACGAAGGTTGCGACTAAAAACTTAAATAAAATCATCGACCGTAACTATTATCCTGTTGAGGAAGCAAGACGTTCAAATATGCGTCACCGCCCAATCGGTTTAGGAGTACAGGGCTTGGCAGATGTATTTATTTTGTTAAGAATGCCTTTTGAATCGGAAGGAGCAAAACAATTAAATAAAGACATCTTTGAAACAATGTATTATGCCGCCATGGAAGCATCGATGGAGTTGGCAATCAAAGAAGGCCCTTATGAAACTTGGGCTGGTTCACCTATCTCACAAGGTATTTTCCAATTTGATATGTGGGGAGTAACGCCAGAATCAGGACGTTGGAATTGGGAAGAATTAAGAGCGAAAGTAAAAGAACATGGTGTAAGAAACTCATTGTTAGTAGCACCAATGCCAACAGCTTCGACCTCTCAAATCTTGGGTAACAACGAATGTTTTGAACCTTATACTTCAAACATTTATGCCCGTAGAGTACTTTCAGGCGAATTTGCGGTAGTGAACAAACACCTTCTTCGTGACTTGGTGAAATTGAACCTATGGAACGATTCGATGAAAAACAAATTGATTTCTGCTAACGGTTCAGTACAAAACATTGCTGAGATTCCTCAGGATATGAAAGATTTGTACAAAACAGTTTGGGAAATTAAACAAAAGGTAATTATTGAAATGGCTGCCGACAGAGGTGCTTATATCTGCCAGTCGCAATCATTAAATATACATATTCAAGACCCGAACTTTGGTAAACTTACTTCGATGCACTTCTACGCATGGGAAAAAGGCTTGAAAACTGGGATGTATTATCTTAGAACAAAAGCTGCTGCCGATGCTATCAAGTTTACTGTCGAAAAACAAGCCGAAGTGGCCATTGAGCAAGCAAATGTTGTGCAAGAGCACGAGATGAGTTATGAAGCTTATGCCGCACAAGCCGCACAAGCAAAATCATCAGCTGCCTCTCTCGTTGTAGGAGGTTTAGACACCGTAGTCGAACAAAACTGGTCGGCGATGCAATGCTCAATTGACGATCCTGATGGATGCGAAGCCTGCGGGTCTTAATAGTTTCAGTGTAATGGAAGCCCTCAATCTTAACAGGTTGAGGGCTTTTTTATAAACTTCATATAAAATAACTTAAAACAATTCCAGAAAATTATTAATTTAACCGTCTGTTCTTTGAAGTAACATCAAAAAATCACTAAAACAGTCGAGATTCCAATGAAATCAAATAATTATTTATCATTTTTAATTGTGTTATCTGTTTCTATTTTTTTACATATCAATGAAAGCAAAGCGCAATACGGGCAAGGATATGGACAAGGAGGATACGGAAGAGGTGGCTTAGGTGGTGGCAGGCTTCCACAAGCAGGAGAAGGTATGCAAAGGAAACCAGAAAGTATGGACCCAGAAAAAATTGCTACTGAAGAAACCCGTTGGATGACCAAAAAACTTAAATTAACAGAAGAGCAACTACCCAAAATAGAGAATGCCAATATTAACTATGCTTTTAAAAGAATGGATTTTTCAGAAGAGGTAAAAAAACTTGTACCGCCTATATCAGAAGAAGTTCGTACAAAAATTAGGACAAAAGCTTTAAGCATAAAAGAAGAGAGAGATAAAGAACTGAAAGCGATTTTAACAGAAGAACAGTTTCAAATTTATTTGAAAAAGAAGGATAATTATTAAACACAAGCATGAGTCATCCCGAATTTCAAAATCATAAAAAAGCGGTCGAAAAACAAATTTCGACCGCTTTTTTATGATTGATGAACACCGAATTCCTACTGTTTGAGCGGAGCGAGTCGGTTCGCCGATGCGATTAGGAATTCTTGATTTTCTTTTGCGGTCCGCCGCGCGGTTACTTTTCTTTCATCAAGGAAAGAAAAGTAAGGACTAGACGATAATTAAGTAGAAAACCTCACAAATTGTCTCCAAAACGCACAATTTTAGGAAAAATTCGGGATGACTCATGTTTATTTTATATTTGCAACAAACTATTTACTAATTTCTAACATCGCTTTTAGTGCTTTCAAGGCTGGAATCCTTACTTCTTCTGGTACCTGAATTTCTGGTAATTCATAGAACATAGCGTTGTATAATTTTTCCATTGTATTCATTTTCATGTATGGGCATTCTGAACAAGCACAAGAGTTTTTCTCATTAGCTGGCGCAGGAATAAGCTTTTTATGAGGCACAGCCATTTTCATTTTATGTAAAATACCTGCTTCCGTCGCCACAATAAACTCCTGACAGTCTGATGTTTGTACAAAGCTCAACAATGCTGTAGTCGAACCCACAAAATCAGCTTGAGATAAAATAACCTCTTTACATTCTGGGTGAGCAATCAACAACGCATTAGGGTTTTCTTCTTTGGCTTTCTTTAATTTCTCTAAAGAAATATCAATATGAACGATACAAGCACCTTCCCATAAAATCAACTCGCGGCCTGTTTTCTTGGCTACATATCGACCTAAATTAGCATCTGGGGCAAAAATAATTTGCTTATCAGCAGGAATCGATTCTACTACTTTTACCGCATTGGATGAAGTACAGATAATATCAGTCATGGCTTTGATATCGGCCGTGCAATTAATGTAACTTACTACTACCGCATCAGGATACTTTGCTTTAAAGGCGGCAAATTCTTCTTTGGGAGCAGCATCTGCCAAAGAACAACCCGCATTTAAGTCTGGCAAAACCACCTTTTTATTTGGGTTTAAAATTTTAGCTGTTTCGCCCATGAAATGCACCCCACAGAATACAATCATATCTGCATCTGTTTGTTCTGCCGCCTGTGCTAACCCCAAACTATCCCCTAAAAAATCTGCGATTTCCTGAATCTCAGCATCTACATAATAGTGCGCTAAGATTACCGCATTTTTTTCCTTTTTCAGTTTTAAAATTTGTTCCTTTAAATCATCTCCTTTAAAGGGCACCGAGCGACTAACATAGCCTACTCTTTGTGATTCGTCTAATAAATTCATTATTAAAATTTTATACCGTAAGAAAAGACATCTTTTATTGATTGGGGACAAATTCCTCTCCTATTCACCAATCACTAATGACCCTAGTATGCTTTTAAACTCAAATCTAAACTATTTACATGGTGTGTTAAAGCACCACAAGAAATATAATCTACCCCACATTCAGCATATTGTCTGACGGTTTTTTCATTGATGCCTCCAGATGCCTCCGTAGGATATTTCCCATCAATCAATCGTACGGCTTCACGCAAATCTTCAAAAGAAAAATTATCTAGCATAATTCTATGGATATTGCCTATAGCTAAAACCTCTTGAAGCTCTGTTAAGTTTCTTACTTCAATTTCTATTCTTAAATCACGGCCTGTTTCTTTCAAGTATTCATTGGCTTGGTTGATAGCATTTTTAATACCTCCAGCATAATCAACATGGTTATCTTTAATCAAAATCATGTCGAACAAGGCATAACGATGATTTTCAGCTCCGCCTATCTTACAAGCCCACTTTTCGCAAAGTCGAAAATTGGGTGTTGTCTTACGGGTATCTAATAATTTTGTATTTGTTCCTTCCAACAATTTTACCATTGAAGCCGTATAAGTAGCAATACCCGACATTCGCTGCATACAATTTAGTACTAGTCGCTCTGCCTTAAGAATAGATTGCGAAGAACCCGCAACGGTTAAAACAACTTCGCCCTTTTTAATTGCTATGCCATCTTCAAGTAATATTTGTACTTCAAGATTTTTATCTACTTCTTCAAAAATCATTGTTGCCAAAGCCACACCCGCTAAAATCCCGTCTTCTTTCACAAGCAATCTTGCTCGTCCAGTAGCAGTACTCGGAATGGTTGATAATGACGTATGGTCACCATCACCAATATCCTCGGCTAGGGCTGTTTGAATGAATTTCTTGATATATATTGGTTCTAAATAATTAAACATTTCTGAGCAATTTATGAATGATGGCTCAAAAGTAAGAAATATTTTCAAACAGGCAGAACAATTATTTTAAGTCAGAATTTGGAAATACCAAACAAAAAGTGATAGTTTTGTAATTCAAAATGCAAAAAAATTCTCACATAGCTCGTTTGGTAAGCGTCTTTTTTATGTCGCTGGTTATTGTATTTACCGTTTTTGGTAAAACAATCAATGCTTCACAAAGAAACCAAATAGCGGTATCTAAAGTCAAAACAGAACAAACTCAGGATAATAATACGCCTAAGCAATGTTCTATTTCAGAGCTTTCGGTCATGCAGGTTTCTGTACCTGTCAACATTGATTTTGCACAAGAATTTATTTTTAGTCCCTGCGAATTTGCTTTTTTATCAGTACAACGCCCTATTCAAGCGGTTCAAAATTTAGCATTTCGCCTACCACATCTCGAAGTCCTCTTCGAACATTTTATCGTTACCAACGCCCCATAATTTTTCTCGTACATATTTTTGATAGATTCCCTATCAAAGTAAAGACGTTTTGCCATGTCTGGCTAAGCTGTTACAACCCTAATCATCCGTTTATTTACTCACAATTACTTTTTCCCTACAAAAATGCGTTATAAAAGTGCCATAGTTTGGCTGACTGGAATTATTTCGGCCTTATGTCTATTTTTTCTTTCATTCACATGGAAAGCAAGCTCAGTTCGTGAAGATGCTCTTGCTTATGCTACTTCAAAATCTGGTGAATTAGATCCTGCTAAGAAAACTCACTATATTGATTCGTTGTGGAAACAACCTATCTATTTAGGCTTTACATTACAAGAAGTAACTACTTATGCATTGCATAAAGGTTTGGACTTAGAAGGTGGTCTTCATGCCGTATTAGAGGTTTCTCCAGTAGAAATCCTTCGTGCATTATCAGGCAAAAGCAATGACCCTAACTTTATCAAAGCTCTTGACCTAGCAACTACTGCACAAGCAACTTCGACAAAAACATTCAATGATTTGTTTTATGAAGCTTTTGCAAAAATTGCTCCGAATCAAAAATTGGCAACAATTTTTGCTAATTCAATTAACCGTGAAAAATTAAATTCTAATTCTTCTGATTCACAAGTAAAAAAAGTAATTAACGACGAAATTGATGGTGCTGTTGATCGTGTTTATAAAACGATTCAAACGCGTATTGATAAATTAGGGGTTGCCAACCCGAACATTCAACGTTTGCCAGGTACCAACCGTATCCAAGTTGAATTACCAGGTGTTGATAATCCAGAACGTGCTAGAAAATTATTATCTGCTGCTTCAAAATTAGAATTCATCGAAGTAGCTGAGATTTCAGAATGGGGTCCTGGCTTAAATAGTTTGGGCGAATATTTGACCGCAGAAGAAAAAGCTAAAAAAGCGGCTACTGCTACTAAAACTACAGCAACAGATACGACTAAAGCAAGCGGCTTAGCTAGCCAGCTATCTGGTGCAGCGAAAGTAGCCAAGAAAGATTCTGCTGCGAAAGATACTACTACAGGTTCAGCACTTACTAAACTGTTCTTGCCTTTGGATGGACAAGGAAGATCTTGGGGTGTTTTCCGTAAAGATACTGCTCGTGTAAACGAATTATTCAGACGCCCAGAAGTAAAAATCATGTTCCCTTCGGATCTTCAATTCGCTTGGAATGCAATTGGAATTCCTGCTACAAATGGTGATGAAATTATTCCTTTTGAATTCTTGAAAAAAGCTGAAGGACAAAAAGCACCTTTAGACGGAGAAGTAATCACTGATGCATCACAGGATTTTGACCAAAATGGTCGCCCAGAAGTAACGATGAGTATGAATGGTACTGGTGCTAGAATCTGGAAAAACTTAACGGCTGCGAATGTTGGAAAACGTATTGCAATCGTATTAGATAATTACATTTATTCTGCTCCAAACATCAATGGGGAAATTGCTGGTGGTCGTTCTTCTATTTCTGGTTCATTCACAGTTGAACAAGCAAAAGATTTAGCCAATGTTATTAAATCAGGTAAGTTATCAGCGCCTACTCGTATCGTTGAAGATGCTTTTATTGGTCCTTCATTAGGTGCTGAAGCTATCAATCAAGGATATTTCTCGATGGCATTAGGTTTGTTATTAGTCGTTGTCTTTATGATTGGCTATTATGGAAGCCCAGGATGGATGGCTAATGCTGCCCTTTTATTCAACGTATTCTTTATTGCAGGTGTATTAGTACAAATTCAAGCGGCATTAACATTGCCAGGTATTGCGGGGGTTGTGTTAACATTAGGGATGGCCGTAGATGCCAACGTATTGATTAATGAACGTATCCGTGAGGAATTACACCAAGGAAAAGGTTTGTTAGATGCTATTAGAATTGGTTATGAAAAAGCACTTTCTGCGATTATTGATGGTAACGTAACGACCATTATTATTGGGGTTATTTTAATTATCTTCGGGTCAGGTTCTGTAAAAGGATTCGGAGTTACTTTGTGTATCGGTTTGATTACTTCAGTATTTACTGCTGTTTTCGTTTCTCATGTATTAGTAGAATGGATGGCTAAACGTGCTATCAAAGCTGGTAAAGAGAAAGACGTTACTTTTGAAACATTCATTTCAAGAGACCTTTTCAAAGGAATGAATTTCGACTTTATTGGAAAACGTAAATATTCTTATTGGTTCTCATGGGGTTTAATTGCAGTAGGTGCTATTGTATTAACTATCCAAGGTGGTTTTAACTTAGGCGTTGATTTCAAAGGTGGTCGTTCTTATGTAGTTGAATTATCTAAGCCTGTAGAAGCGGGAACCATTAAAGATGGTTTGGCTGATAGCTTTGAAGGTAAAGGCGTAGAAGTAAAAACTTTCAATGGTGATACTAAATTGAAAATTACTACTGCTTACTTGGTTGAAGATGAGTCTATTCAGGCTAACCAAAAAGTACGCAAAGCTTTAGAGAATGGATTGAAGAAATTTGCAGATGCCAAACCTACAATTGTTTCAGAATCTAAGGTAGGTGCAACGATTGCAGATGATATTTTAAGACAGTCATTCGTTTCTATTTTCTATGCTTTAGTAGGTATCTTTATTTATATTCTATTGCGTTTCCGTAAATGGCAGTATTCATTGGGTGGTATCATCGCTCTTTTACACGATTCATTAGTGGTATTAGGAATGGTTGGTATTACTCGCTTATTCGGTTTTGAATTAGAGGTTGACCAAATCTTTATTGCTGCTATTCTGACGGTAATTGGTTACTCTATTAACGATACCGTGGTAGTATTCGACCGTATTCGTGAAGAAATAGGCGTTGATGCAGACCTTAGTGATAAAGAATTGATGATTAAGACTATCAACCAGTCTATCAACCATACCATGAGCCGTACCGTAATGACAGCTACTACAGTATTCTTGGTAGTAACGGTATTATTAGTATTCGGTGGAGATATTCTAAGAGGTTTCTCTTTTGCTATGTTCGTCGGTGTAATATTTGGTGCTTATTCTTCAATCTTCGTAGCTGCACCAATCGTTATCGATTTAGGTACAGGCAAGAAAAAAGTTGCCCCTGCTACAAAAGCTTAATTTTTAATTCAAAAGACCTGCTAGTTTCATTACTTGCAGGTCTTTTTTTGTTTTGAGACGAAATATTCTGTATCTTCAAAGATGTTTAAACAAAATATACTTTCGTATAATTAGACATTTGTACTTTTTTAGGAAGAAAAGCTTTTCTTTGATACAAAAAGCATATTAATCAAGTAACCAAAATCTAAAAATCACTTCAAATTCACACAAAAACTAAAACCCTATGAGCAACAGTATTTGGCGTAAAAAACCTATGTCAGCATATGAAGCTGATATTAAAAATAATAAATTAAATAAAGTGCTTGGTAAATGGAGCCTTACAGCAATCGGTATCGGAGGTATCATTGGTGGAGGTATCTTCGTATTAACAGGTACTGCTGCACATTATCATGCTGGGCCTGCTTTGGCATTATCATTTGTTGTAGCAGGAATTGGTTGTGTTTTTGCTGCATTATGTTATTCTGAGTTTGCCTCAATGTTACCTGTAGAAGGTTCTGCGTATGCATATGCATACGGCACAATGGGTGAAATTTTTGCATGGATAATTGGCTGGGGGTTAATTCTCGAATATGCCATGGGAGCAATGACCGTCGCCGTAAGTTGGTCCGGCTACTTTAATAAGCTACTGCATCTCTTCGGCATTACGATGCCATATTACTTAACCAATGACCCTTTTTCTGGTGCTCAGTATGCCATCGATAATAATATAACAGAACCCGCATCATTTTCTTTTAACTTGCCTGCTTTCTTAATTACATGGCTTGTTACTTGGATTCTAGTAAAAGGTGTTAAAGAAGCTGCAAACACAAACAACTTAATTGTAATCCTTAAATTATCTGCTATCTTATTTGTTATCATTGTAGGTGTATTCTTTGTAAATGTGGATAACTGGCATCCATTTATTCCTGAGCCTGAAATGGTAAAACACGCAGATGGCAAGATGCAAGAAGCTTATGGTATCAAGGGTATCTTAAGTGGTGCTGCTGCTATTTTCTTTGCTTACATTGGTTTCGATGTTGTCTCTACTTCAGCAGGTGAAGCCATCAATCCTAAAAAAGATATTCCATTTGCCATTATTGCTTCTTTAGCTATCTGTACTTTATTGTACATTTTAGTTTCATTAGTACTTACTGGTATGCTTAACTACAAAGATATTACAGGCGATGCACTAAAAGCACCAGTAGCTTATGCTTTCGACCAAGTGGGACAGCCTTGGGCAGTATTTATCATCACTACTGCTGCTACTGTAGGTTTGGTTTCTGTAATGTTGGTGATGATGCTTGGACAAACACGTGTATTCTTAGGAATGGCAAAAGATGGTTTATTACCTGATTTCTTCAGCAAAATTCACCCTACTTTCCAAACTCCTTGGAAAAGCACATTGTTAGTAGGGTTAGTAGTTTCTTTAGTAGCCTCATTTACTCCTATTGGTGTACTAAGTGATATGACTAGCTTCGGAACACTTTTTGCCTTTGCAATGGTTTGTTTAGCGGTATTAATTTTACGTCAGCGTGAACCTAATCGTGATCGTCCTTTCAAAACTCCTTTATTGATGTTAGTTGCTCCGCTTGGTATTATTACCAACGTAGCATTAATGTCTTTATTAGATAGCAAAGCTCAATTGTTTGCATTTGTTTGGATGGGAATTGGACTAGTAGTATATTTTATTTACAGCAAAAGCAAAAGTAAACTCAACGAAATAGAATAATATATTATTCTTTTAGTTTGATTTTAAGACCTCACAGAAAACAAAATTCTGTGAGGTTTATTTTTTTATGAGTAATTTTGCGACTTGATTAGTTTTTTAGGACTGAGTTATTATTGCTCAGTCACTTATTTATAGATTGACAATGGCAACCATACAAGAAGAAATACATAAACGCCGTACTTTCGGTATTATCTCTCACCCCGATGCAGGGAAAACTACGCTCACAGAAAAATTGCTTTTATTTGGTGGAGCTATCCAAACAGCTGGTGCAGTAAAATCAAATAAAATTAAAAAAGGAGCAACCTCCGATTTCATGGAGATTGAGCGCCAGAGAGGTATTTCAGTTGCTACTTCGGTAATGACATTTGAGTACAATAACCTTAAAATCAACATCCTAGACACACCCGGTCACAAAGATTTTGCTGAAGATACTTATAGAACTTTAACAGCCGTTGACTCAGTAATTTTGGTTATCGACTGTGTAAAAGGGGTTGAAGAGCAAACAGAAAGACTGATGGAAGTTTGCAGGATGAGAAATACGCCTGTAATTGTTTTCATCAATAAAATGGATAGAGAAGGGCAAAATCCTTTTGATTTATTGGATGAATTAGAACAAAAACTGAACATCAAAGTACGTCCACTTACTTGGCCTATCAATATTGGTTCAAACTTCAAAGGTGTTTATAATATCTATGAAAAGTCGCTGAATATTTTCAATGCCAACAAAACTAAAATTGAGAAAGAAGTAGTTGCTGTTGACATCTGGTCAGAGGAATTAGATAAGAAAGTAGGAGAAAAAGATGCCAATCAATTACGTGAAGATATTGAATTGATTGAGGGAGTTTATGGCGATTTTGACAAAAGTGTTTATCAGTCTGGTGAAGTAGCTCCTGTATTCTTTGGTTCTGCTGTTAATAATTTTGGTGTGCAAGAATTGTTGGATACTTTTACAGAAATAGCACCAAGTACACAAGCAAGAAAAACAGACGTAAGAATTGTTGAACCAGAAGAAAAGAAGTTCACTGGTTTTATCTTTAAGATTCACGCTAATCTAGACCCTAAACACCGTGATAGAATTGCCTTCTTGAGGGTATGTTCTGGAACATTCGAACGTAATAAATTTTACAAGCACGTTCGTTTAGACAAAAATCTTCGTTTCAACAACCCATACAACTTTATGGCACAAGAAAAGGAAGTAATCGACGAAGGCTTCCCAGGTGATGTAGTGGGTTTATATGATACTGGTAACTTTAAAATTGGAGATACACTATCAGAGGGA
The DNA here is from genome assembly GCF_034928825.1 of Arcicella aquatica. Taxonomy (NCBI): domain Bacteria; kingdom Pseudomonadati; phylum Bacteroidota; class Cytophagia; order Cytophagales; family Flectobacillaceae; genus Arcicella; species Arcicella aquatica. The sequence continues at coordinate 120,166 of NZ_JAYFUL010000002.1, forward strand.
GAAGTATTACAATACCAAGGTATCCCGAGTTTCTCGCCTGAAATATTCAAGGAATTGATGAACCTAGATCCGATGAAATCGAAACAGTTGGAAAAAGGGATTCAACAATTGACAGACGAAGGAGTAGCACAGTTATTTGTACAACCACATTTAGGCAATAGAAAAATAGTAGGTACAGTTGGGGAACTTCAATATGAAGTAATTCAGTATCGTTTAGAACACGAATACGGTGCAAAATGTCGTTTTGATCATCGTGATATAGCTAAAGCTTGTTGGGTAACTTCAGACGACGAAAAGAAGCTAGCAGAATTTGTTCGTTTAAAGGCACAAAATATTGCCCAAGATAAAGATGGAAATTTTGTTTTCTTGGCAGAATCTGAATGGATTTTAAGGATGAATATTCAGAATAATCCAGATATTCAATTCCACTTTACCTCAGAATTCAAGAGAGCAGTAGAAGCATAAAACAAAAATGGCGAGAAAAAATTCTCGCCATTTTTGTTTAAATATGTGTTTATTACTTCAAGCCCAAATCTTCTTGAATAGCCGAAACTTTCAATTTCAATTTTGCCAATACTGTTTCAAAGTCCTCTGCTTTTTCTAAAGGCTCGTTTACTGAAACATAAAACTTGATTTTAGGCTCAGTTCCTGAAGGACGAGCAGATACTTTTGTACCATCTGCTAAAACCAATTGAATTACGTTTGAAGCTTCCATACCTAACCCAGTTGGAATATTTGTTACCACTCCAGACTTCAAATCAGTTGAAGTAAGATTGGTATAATCAATTACGGTTACTGGTTCAGAACCTGCTACTGTAGCTGGCACATTGCTACGCAAATCAGCCATCATTTTCTGAATTTCTTCCGCTCCTGCTTTTCCTTTTTTCGTTAACGAAATCAAGCCTTCGTAATAGAAATTATTTTCCATATACATGCTCGTCAAGAAATCAAATAACGACTTGCCATTATCTTTAGCATAAGCTGTTAATTCAGCAATCATGGCACATGAAGCAATCGCATCTTTATCACGAACGGCATCACCAATTAAATAGCCATACGATTCTTCGCCTCCGCCAATAAATTTCTCTTTACCTTCCAACTCACGAATTACAGCAGCAATAAATTTAAAGCCTGTTAAAGTATTATAACATTTAACACCATGTGTTTCGCACATTTTATCAATGATGTTGGTCGTAACGATGGTTTTAGCAATAAATTCTTTACCCGTCAGTTTTCCAGCTTTTTTCCAAGCATCTAGTAAATAATAGATAATCAAACTTGCCATTTGGTTACCATTCAACAATACCCATTCTCCTGCTGGATTTTTTACCGCAGCCCCTACTCTATCAGCATCAGGGTCTGTAGCGATTACCAAATCAGCATCAATTTCTTTTGCCAAGTTCATGGCCAAAGTCATTGCTTCTGTTTCTTCAGGGTTTGGATAGATTACCGTTGGGAAATCTCCGTTAGGTTCAGCTTGTGCTGCTACTACGTTTACATCTTCAAAACCTAATAATTTTAAGGCTTTTGGCACAAGGGTAATGCCTGTTCCGTGAATAGACGAATAAACAATTTTCAAATCTTTCTGACGCGTAATTACATCAGGGTTGATTGAATTTGCTTGAATAGTTTTCAAATATTCTGCATCAATTTCTTCACCGATTAATGTAATTAAATCTGGATTACCCGTAAAATTGATTTCATCTACTGATTGGATTTTGTTTACTTCAGCAACAATATTCTTATCGTGTGGTGCTACTACCTGCGAACCATCGTTCCAATAGGCTTTATAACCATTGTATTCACGAGGGTTATGCGAAGCCGTAATCACCAGCCCTGCATTACACCCTAAGTATCTCACTGCAAAAGATAATTCAGGCGTTGGACGTAATTCTTTAAATAAAAACACTTTAATACCATTGGCCGAAAAAATATCCGCAGCTACTTTAGCAAAAAATGAAGCATTGTTTCTTGAATCATGAGCGATAGCAACACTAATGCTTTCTCCTGTGAAATTCGCTTTGAGGTAATTAGCAAATCCTTGTGTAGCCGAACCAACCGTGTATTTGTTCATACGGTTTGAACCTACACCCATTTCACCACGCATTCCACCCGTTCCAAACTCTAGGTCTTTATAAAAAGAATCTGTTAACTCTGTCTCTTTTCCTTCATCTAAAAGTTGTTGGATTCTGGTTTTTGTATCTGCATCATAGTTTCCCGAAAGCCACAAGTTAATTTTTTCTTGGGTAAGTGCGTCTAAGCTAGCGATCATAATATTATTTGTTAAGTTAAAGTCTGAGATTTTTCGACCAACAAATATAAAAATTATTTATTGTTTTGAGTACTGTTCTATAGCTTTAGTCAATTGAGATTTATTGAACGGTAATTTTTAGGAATAAGCCAATAAAAAATAGGGTTTTAATAAAACACAGGGATTTCTAAGAACCTCGAGGATTAAATACCCCGATTTTGTGCAAATGATACAATAGAACAACCTGCTAAAAAACATTATTTAACTATGTTTTCAATGTATAAGCATTAAGTTCATCAGAGTTGTTTAAACTGTAACCCAATTGATGAAATACCAATAAGTCATTTTAGGCAGACTATGAATAGCAAAACATCATAATATGTTGTAAAATTAAAAATAGTATACATATTACCGTCAATCGCTATACAGCTATTATATATAGCATTTCTACTCGATACTATTATGCTATCGCAATACTTCTATTTCAAAAAATAGTTATATTTACTTATACTATTATATAAAATAAAAATTATCTTTAGTATCGAATACTCTTCTATTGTTTTAGCAAATACTTATTTAGTAAACGGAGTTTTTGGGTGATAACAAAATAAAAACCATGTTTTGTCAAAAAAAACGCAACAAAATAATAGCAATATATGTTAATTTTAAAATAATAAATTATCAATATTCGTTTATATATTGATTAAAAAGTATGAGGTCTAAAGTAAAGTCAAACCTACCTAATTCATTTTTTTCTAACTAAACATTCGAAACTTTAAAAAACAAAATCAACAACATGAACAGAAAACTACTAATGATTTTTGTACTGATGCTGACTTTAACGCTAAAAATAGCGGCTCAGGACAGAATTATCTCCGGAAAAGTGACTTCATCTGAAGATGGGGCAATACTTCCAGGTGTGAGTGTGTCGGTAAAAGGTACATCCAGAGGAATAACTACTGGTGCAGATGGTTCTTATAAAATTAATGTCCCTAACAATGCTAAAATAATATTTGGTTTTGTAGGGTTTATTAAGCAAGAAGTGATTGTTGGCACTAAAACCATCATTGATGTTGCATTAGTACAAGACGTTACTGATATTGAAGAAGTAGTAGTAGTAGGTTATGGTACAACTAAAAAGCAAAACCTTACAGCATCTCAAGCAAATATTTCTGGGAAAGCCCTAGAGGGTAAACCTGGGGGTACATCATTCGATAATCTTTTACAAGGTAAGGCTGCTGGTTTACAAATTATCGCTATAAATGGACGTCCTTCAGGACAGTCTTTCATCCGTATTCGTGGTGAGAGCTCTCTATCTGCTGGTTCTCAACCATTAGTAGTAATTGATGGTGTGCCTGTAGGTAATAGTGAAGCACAAGGAGGTATTAATATTTTAAATACCATTAACCCCAACGAAATTGAAGATGTACAAGTATTAAAAGATGCTTCATCTGCTGCAATTTATGGTTCTAGAGGTGCTGGCGGAGTAATTTTGGTTACAACAAAACAAGGGAAAAAAGGATTACCAAAAATTACCTACTCTTTTCAAGCGGGTTACTCTGAAAAAACTCCTGATAATTTCAAAATGATGACTTTTGATGAAAAGCTACGTTATGAAAAAGATTTGGGTTATACCAATGGTTATTTTCAAGATGATGTAACGACAATGACCGATGCTGAATACCAAACAGAAGTAACTAGATTATCAGCAGGTAAAACAGATTGGTTTAAGACTCTTTTACAAAAAGGGCAATTAAGAACACATCGTTTTGGTATTAGTGGAGCAAATGATTCATTTTCTTATAATATCAGTCTGCAAAGTTCTAATGTTGGAGGTTTAGTAAACGGATCTAATTCTGATGTGAAAGGAGGAAGAGTCAACTTGGAGTATCGTGCAAATAAATGGTTAAAAACTGGAAGTAACTTACAATTTGCATCTATACAAACCAACGAACAAAGAGATCGTTATAATGTACAAAATCCTTTCTATGCTATTTATGCTTATAATCCTTATGAACCAGAATTTAATGATGATGGTACTTACAACCTAACAGCAAATGGGTTTAGTATCTCGGAGGCAATAGTAAACAATACTGAAAAACAAACAATTGTAAATGGGTTGGGTAGCTTTTATCTAACATTAACACCTATAAAAAACCTAGATATTCGTTCACAAATTGGCTTAATTTACACAGACTACTACAGAGAATATTTTATAAAACCTAATTCAATTCTTGATCAATATGTGGGAGACCCAGCAGCGAGAGGTTCAAAAACAGATAATGGTTCACAAGGATTCAATTATGTTTTCACTAATACTGCTACTTATTCCAAATCTATTGACAATACCCATAATTTCAAAGTATTGGGTGGGATAGAATTTACAAGAGACAGAGCAAGAGCTTTCTCATTGTCAACAAAAGGATATCCTTCTGATAAAGTTAATACTCAGGACAATGCTTCAACACCAACAGGTGCAACGACTAGTAAATCAGATTGGGCATTGTATTCGCTATTTGGTCGTATCAACTACGATTTTAATCAAAAATATTTTATTGATTTTTCTGGTCGTCGTGATGGGTCTTCTCGTTTTGGGGCAAACAATCGCTATGGTTTATTTGGTGCTGTTAGTGCAGGATGGCATTTAGATAAAGAATCATTTATTCAAGACTTAACTTTTATCAATTCATTAAAATTAAGAGCTAGTTATGGTTTAACAGGTAACGACCGTATTGGTAACTATACATCATTAGGATTGTATCGTTACAGCAGTTATGGTTTAACATCTGCTACTTTCCCATCACAAGTAGCAAACCCAGATTTAACTTGGGAAAAACAAACTGCAACTGATATTGGTTTAGATTTCTCTGTAATGAATAATCGTCTTTACGGCACAATAGACTGGTACACGAAGAAAAGTTCCTCGTTACTTTATGAAAGACCTCTCTCTACAACAACTGGTTTCCAATCAAGAATTGAAAACGTAGGAGCTGTACAAAACAGAGGGGTTGAATTGACAGTTGGATACAAAATTATTGATAACAAAGATTTTAAATGGGATGTAAATGTAAACTACTCTATCAATAAGAATAAGGTTACAGCACTTACAGAAGATGGTATAATTCGTCCTGGAGGTCTTAGCAAGCTTCAAATTGGTCAACCAGTTGATGTATATTTTATGACTCGCTATGCGGGTGTAAATTCAGCTACGGGAGCACAACAATTTTATAACGTTAATGGTGAAGTGGTAGAGAATTACTCTCCAAGCGATGCAGTAATTTTAGAAGGCAAATCTCGTTTAGCAACTCGCTTTGGTAACTTCCACACAGATATTAGCTATAAAGGTATTTCGTTAGGTGCTGATTTATATTACTCTGGTGGAAACTATATCTTTAACTCAATGTGGAATGATTTGACTTCTGACGGTGAATACATCTATAATAACCAAGCAGCAGATGCCTTGAATTATTGGAAAAAACCAGGTGATACTGGCGTATTACCCGTTCCAACTGGCATTAGCTATACAACAGATCGTTATTTACAAAAAGGTGATTTTATCCGTTTAAGAAATGTTACTTTAGGATACACTATCCCTTCATCTATTACCAAAAAAGCGAAAATACAATCAGTTAGAATTTATGCACAAGCACAAAACTGGTGGTATTATGCCTTTGAAGCAAAAGGTGACCCAGAAGTTGGTTTTGGACAAGCAGAAAGTACTGGAGGACAAACACAAGGATTATTCCGTGGTTATAGCTATCCTGTAACACGTCAATTAACATTCGGCATTGATTTAACCTTCTAAATTCATCCATTAAACAGACTTACAAAATATGAAAAAATATATTTTAACTCTTAGCATTTTTACTCTGATTGGAGTAACAAGCTGCAGCGATAAAGAACTTGAACTAGGTCCATATAACTCAGTAACTGATACGCAAGCATTTGAGACAGAATCTGATTTTACCAATGCAGCACAAGGTATGTATGCCCGTGCAGTAAGTGGTTTATCAGGTTTATCAGGTGGTTCATATTATGCGGGTTCATCAATTAGTCTGCCTGATATTATGTCAGACAATGCTATCATGAGCCGTACTGGTCGTTTATCAAATCGTTTTTTCCATGAATGGCGTTATAATGGTGACAATGCTTGGGACTTATGGACACAAGCCTATTCATCTATTCGTAGGGCCAATGGTATTCTGGTAAACATTAATAAATTATCAGATGGTACAGCCAAAAACAACTTTAAAGGTGAAGCTTTAGCGGTACGTGCCCTTGCTCATTTTGATATGGTTAAATTATACGGAAAAGCTTTTACACAAGCAAGCGATGCTGATTTAGGTATTCCTTATGTAACAAGTACTGATCCAACTGCTAGACCTGCCCGTGAAACGGTTAAATCAAATTATGCTAAAATAGAAGCAGATTTGGTAGAAGCCGCAACGCTAATCGGAAGCGGAAATGGCATCTATCGTTTCAACAAAGCAACAGTCTATGCTCTACTTTCACGATTGTATTTGTATGAGGGTCAATGGCAAAAAGCCGCTGATGCTGCCACACAATCATTAGCATTGAGTTCAAGCCCTGGGTCGATTACTAATTTTGCAAATATCTGGAAAGATGCAAGTAACGACGGCTTACTATTAAAATTACAAATTGTAGATAAAGATGCCGTTTCGCCAGGTGTTGAATACAGCCAAAGTTCTGCTTCGGGTGTTCGCTCTGAATATGTAATTGATTATGATTTCTTTAAATTATACAAAGACAATGATGTTCGTAAAAATGCGTACATTGGTTCAAGTACTTTTGGTGGATTCAAATACAACAATATCATCAAATATTTTGGCCGTGCTACAGGTAATGCCAACGTAGTTGACCCTAAGGTAATCAGGGTTGCAGAGGTATTATTAAACCGTGCAGAAGCTTTGGCACAATTAAACAAAGATGCTGATGCTTTAAAAGATTTGAATACATTAAGAGCAAGTCGCTATGTAGGTTTTGTCGCCGCTGATAATCAAGAAGGTGGTAATGCGTTGAAGGCTGAAATTGACTTGCAAAGACGCCTTGAACTAGCATTTGAAGGTCATCGTTTCTTCGATATTAAGCGCAAAGGTTTAGCCATAGTTCGTTCAAACTGGGGTGATAGATTCGATGGAACTGGAACAACCTATGGCTTTAAAACGTTAGCTGCTGGTGATCCTAAGTTTCAATTACCAATACCAACCAACGAAATTCGTACAAACGCGAACGTTGCTCAGAACCCTGGATATTAATAGTTGAAAATTATTTTATTAAAAAGGCTTTCTTCATATAAAAAGAAAGCCTTTTTTTTCGTTTATCTAATAGCTATCTATGGATTAACTATGTTTCTAAAACCTTTATTAACTTCTATCAAAAATAGTTATTATCTTGTGTAGCAAACACTTCAAATTCTATTTAATAAGTCTCCTAAAATTTATTTTAATATGAGAAAATTATTACTTGCTACTCTAATAACCATGGGAAGCTTTGCTGCTTTCACACAAAAAATCAAAATCGAGTCTATCCCGGGAACTCAGATTGTTGATTATGCACCAACACCTGAGCAAGCCAAAGAACGTGTTTTGCCAATGGGATATACCGAGATGATGAAAGCAAAACTAGAAGCAGATAAGAAAATAGCTGCCAATATTCGAAAATCCTCCACTCAAACAGCTAACTTTCAAGTTTTTTACGAGCAAGGTTCCAATCTATCAGCCGAGGTAAAAAGTGTTTTTGAAAGAGCTGCCGCAACATGGGCTAATGCTCTAAATTCGGATGTGCCTATTAAAATTTTAGTACGCTGGCGGAGTCTAGCCTCTGGTGTATTGGGGTCGGCTGGTGCGTCAACTTATTATCGTAATTTTCCGGGAGCAGCCAAAGCAGGTACTTGGTATCCAATTGCCCTTGCAGAGAAAATGGCAAGAAAAGACCTTAATGGTACTGATCAACCAGATATTGTTGCTACTTTTAATTCTGACCGTACCGACTGGTACACTGGGGAATCGACTCCCACTAGATTACAATATGACCTGTATTCGGTTGTATTACATGAATATGGTCATGGACTTGGTTTTATAGGTACTTTCGGAGCAAGCGATACTGTAGCTGGTTGGGGAAGTGGTAGCTTTGTAGGTTCAGCAGGAATTTTTGACAACTTCATTGTTAATAGTACAGGTGTATCATTGATTGACTCTACTACTATCGAAAATTTTTCTGCGGCTCTTCGTAAAGAAGTTGTAGGAGGCAAACTATTTTTAAATAGCCCTTCAGCGACAAAAGCGAATGCTAACAAACAGGCTAAATTGTACGCTCCTACTACTTATAGCGCGGGTTCTAGTATTTATCACGTAGATCAAGCTACTTATCGTATCGGCGACCCAAATGCTTTAATGACACCTTCTATTGCAGCTGGTGAATTAACGCGTGAAATTGGACCCATTGTATTAAACCTATTTGCAGATTTGGGTTGGATAAGTAGCTCTATCACCCATGACCCCTTGACTGATAATGAAGATACGAGCAAAGACTACATTTTTACGGCAAAAGTATTGGGAGATACTGCTATAAAAGATGGTTCAGTAAAGTTGTATATGACTACTACTAATAGCATTGCAGATGCCAAAGAAGTACCACTTACCAAAGCAGGCAATCAATATTCATATACATTACCAAAATCAACAGAGAGACGAAAAATTAGTTATTACTGGCAAGGTGAAGACTTAGCAGGTAGAAAATTAGCTACGCCCGCAGAGGCGCCATTGAGTCCTAAAGGTTTTGCAAATTATTATCAGTTTACCATTGGAGCAGATACTGTAAAACCTGTTATATCTTATACCAACAATATTTTTTCAATTTACAATACTGATACAGAGATAAATCTTCCAGAAGGTCAAGCCTATGATAACATAGGTATTGACAGTGCTTATGTAGAATATTATATCAATGATGTAAAACAAACGCCCATTATATTGACCTATACTACTAACGATAAAACCATTACTTTTAATGGTAGTTTTAAATTTACATCGACTCAATTTAAAGGGAATGATGTAGTAAAATATCGCATCGTAGTAAAAGATAAAGCTAAGGCTAAAAATACACGTTTCTCGCCTGAAACTGGTTTCTATGAATTTAAAGTCTTGAAATTATTTCCTGCAGTAAATACTTACATCAATAATTTTGATACGTCGCCAGCAGCGCCTGATGATTTTTATCTAAAAGGTTTTACTTTCTCAAAACCCACAAACTTTACAAGCATTGCTTTAAACTCTGACCATCCTTATAAAAATGGTTCAGAAGAGACATTTGAAGTAGATGGAAATTTATTTACCAATTATATCGCTCAATTACTGAAACCAATTACTTTAAGAAGCGATACTGCTAAAATCTACTTTGATGAAATAGTACTCGTAGAACCTGGTGCAGATGGTGCAGTTTTCCCTGATAGAGATTTCTTTGATTATGTGGTAGTGGAAGGCTCTAAAGACAATGGTAAAACATGGCAGTGGTTCCAATCAGGTTGGGATTCAAATGATGACCCTGACTGGAAAAAAGCTTGGGCGTCTTTAAATTTGGATAAAGATCAAAATTCAAAGGTAGTCGGCACGCCTAGTCTTTTTAGAAAAAGAGAAATAGATATGCTAACTTCTGGGGATTTCAAGGCGGGTGATAAGGTCTTGGTTCGTTTTAGATTGTTAGCTGACCCTCTTGCTTATGGATGGGGATGGACTGTCGATAACTTGAATATACAAGGGCCATCGGGCAAAGCTGTGATAGTAACGCCAACTGTTTTAGGTAATGAACCAACCAGTACAATTGAAGTAACTATTTCTCCAAACCCTTCACCTAATGGTGAATACAAACTAAAAGCGAGCTTTGCTAAAGCGACAAAGAGTGTAACCATTAATGTTGTAAATATCTTTGGGGTATCTGTCTTTAACGAACAGCATACTAATTCGGGAAATGAGTTTAACCATACTATTAACCTAGCGAATCTTTCAAATGGTTATTATCTTTTGAAACTTCAAACAGAGCATGGAATGATTAATAAAAAAATAGTTTTAGCTAAATAATTTTTTAAAAATAATTAAAACGAGCCTTTTTGTGTATTCAAAAAGGCTCGTTTTTGTTTTGTTACATAACAATTTTTTACAAAAATGTTATAAGTCGAAACGCAATACCTTATCTTTGCCAAGATTTTGCATTTCCTAGAAATGTATTAACCACAATTATATATTGAAACAAAAGGCTTTCAATCATTAACATTCGAATCTAGCAATCATAAAATATGTCTTGGTTTACCAGAAAAGATAAGGGTATTTTAACCCCTACCGAATCAAAACGTGAAGCTCCAGACGGGCTTTGGTATCAATGCCCATCTTGCAAAAAAGCAATGCACACTCGTGAACATAAGTTGTTCTCTTACACTTGTTCAAACTGCAATTATCATGAAAAAATTGGCTCTCAAGAATACTTTGAGATTCTTTTCGATCAAACAAAATATACAGAATTGGATGCAATGCTTTCTTCAGGCGACCCGCTGGAATTTGTAGATACCAAACGTTATCCTGATCGTATTAAAGCTACTGAAAAGAAAACAGGCTTGAAAGATGCCGTTAGAACGGCACATGGTAAGATAAATGGCATCGAGATGGTAGTTTCTGCAATGGACTTTTCATTTATTGGAGGTTCAATGGGCTCTGTAGTAGGTGAAAAAATTGCTCGTGGTATCGACTATGCTCTTGCACACAAAATTCCATTCTTAATGATTTCTCGTTCAGGAGGTGCAAGGATGATGGAAGCTGGGTTCTCGTTAATGCAAATGGCGAAAACTTCTGCAAAATTAGCTTTATTAGCCGAAGCGGGTATTCCTTATATTTCTTTATTGACTGACCCAACAACTGGAGGAGTAACGGCATCTTATGCCATGCTCGGAGATTTTAATATCTCTGAACCGGGGGCTTTGATTGGTTTTGCTGGTCCAAGAGTTATTCGTGAAACCATCGGTAAAGATTTACCAAAAGGTTTCCAAAGTGCAGAATTCGTATTAGAACATGGATTCCTTGATTTTATCGTAGATAGAAAAGATTTAAAAGATAAGCTTTCATCTTTATTAGGAATGTTGGCGTAATAGCTTTAAGCCTTGAGCGATGAGCTTTGAGCAAAAAAGGGGTTGTTGATTTTGAATCGACAACCCCTTTTTTTGTTTCTTGTTTTTAATGAATATATTATCTATTCTATCTCTTAAAATATTTAAAACGGCATTAGACAATTATTTACATAAATCTCATATCTGTTTTTTGCATTTTTTTAATCTCTGCTTTATTATGTAAAACACCATGAATCAGGGCAATTAATCTATAAAAGTCATCTTCAGCTTTAAGCTGTTCCGCTACTTTTCCACAGCCAGTTATTGTTGAAACATTTTTGCTTTCTCCTTTATATACAATATGGAGCTTAGTTTCAAATGAAGGTAACATTGAATATGATTTCATATCACATTCAAATGAATTAGGAAATTCTAGAAAATCATAATTTACAAACGAATCATAAATCTTTTGTTTTTCTTCTTTCGTCAAATGAACAGTTACAGAAGAATCCCCTTTCATGTATTGTCTAGAATAAACCCCTGTTTCTGAATCAAAAGTCGTAATTTCATCCTTCAAGACAAATGAAAAATCATTAGGAATTTCTTTATCATATTGATTACTTTTACAGCCATAAATCAGTAAATTCATAATAGCAAGTAGTGTAAATGCTTTGGATATTTTTAATAGTGTGTACATTAGAATCGTAGAGATTAGGGTGAAGTTATTCTTATTAAACACACAATTTAATCTTTTCAAAAAATCAATACAACAATTGTATCTATAAAAAAAACATAGCATGACTTTGAAGTCATGCCATGTGTAATTTCTCAAAGCTCATTGCTTATCACTCAAAGCTAAAAAACTACATTCCCCCCTTTTTACAGCAAGATGGTAATTTTTCATAGCCTTTTGCATTGGCGGTTACTTCGTCAGCATCGTATCCTACATCTGCAATAGCTTTTTTAATTTTTTCTACCGATGTCTTCTTTGGGTTGTACGTTACTGTTACAATCTTTTCTTTACTCTCAATATTCAGATTAGATTCTGAAACTCCTTTGGTAAAGGCTAATTTTTTCTCGATACGCTCTTTGCACATTTCGCAAATGGCAGAAGTTTTAATTTTTACTGTTTCTGTTTTAGGCGTTTCCGCAAATGTAAGCACTGAAACTAATAAAAGGATTAATGCTAAGATGTTCTTTTTCATGTTGTTGTTTGTTTTATTGATTGATTATTTTGTTAAAGTATATTTGTTTTTATGGCATTTTAAAGTCTAATTCAACTTTTAAATTATATCTCATCCAAGGCTTTTCTTGTGTGATATTGTGCCTCCTTGAAACGGCTAGGCGTCTGGCCCATTACTTTTTTAAACTGATTCGATAAATGTTGAACGCTACTGTAATGCAATTGGTCAGCTATTTGACTTAGTGTTAATTCATCATAGACTAACAATTCCTTGACTCTTTCTATTTTCTGAAAAATGAGGTATTGTTCAATCGTTTTTCCTTCAATTTCCGAAAATAAGGTACTCAAGTACTTATAATCTCTGCCCACACGTTCAGCAATCAGAAAAGATGGTGTTATTTTATCAACACTGTCGTCTCCTTGATAAATCATCTCAATCACTACATTCTTTATTTTCTCAACAATTTTCTTTCGTTTATCATCCAATAATTCAAAACCTATATCATTCAATTTTTGAGCCAAAGTAGTTTGTGTATGTTCGTCTAAATCTTGTTGAATGATAACTTCGCCAAGTTCAATCTGTTCTACCTCAATATTCAGTTGTGTAAGGATTTGGTTTACGACCATCTTACAGCGATCACAAACCATATTTTTGATATATAACTTCATCGCTCTTATTTAATTTTATAACGCATCCCCACATACACCATTCGTCCAATAACGGGTCCCCATACCATTGAAGCATCAAAATTCTTTCCGAAAGGGTCGTTCGCTGCAATAATAGGATTGCTCTGTGTAAAGTTATTGAGATTTTCGCCTCCAACATACATTTCCCATTTCAAGAATGCCTTCGTTACTTGTGCATTAATATTTGAAAAAGCAGGAGCAAATACCGATGGAGACGTCACAGAATGCACATGTCCTTCGGCAGTGTCAGGAATCCTACGTCTGCCATTCCATTGCCAAGTAAAATCTATTTTCCATTTATTATAAGGCAAGGCATAAGCGATGTTGAATAACACCCGTTCGCGGTTAACAAACTGTTTTGGTAATAAAGTAAGCTCTCCCGCTGGAGTCAGCACGTCATTTTTAACATCAAATAAGCGATAAGCTAATTTAGTTTCGATACGTTTACTGGGTGCAAAATTTACTTCTGCCTGAAAACTGTTCGAGAACGAACGCCCTTTTAAATTATAAAAACGGACTAAATCAGCATTTTCCATATCTACGATTAATTGATTTTGGAAGTTCGTTCTATAGGCATCTAAAATGATTGTTCCTTTCTTTCCAAAAAGATAAAAATCGTTACTCAGGCTCGCTCCAAAATTCCAAGATTCTTCTGGTCGGATGATTTCAGGTACAACCAATTGTCTTGAATTCACTAGCATTCCAAAATTTTCGGCAATCGCATTTGGCATTCTCCAACCTTTCCCTGCGCTAAGACGTAGGTGAAGGTCAGATGTAATATCATATTTAGCATGTATTCTAGGTGTAAACCTAGTACCATACAAATTATGAAAATCTACCCTTCCTCCTACTACAAGCGTTAATTTTTCAGGAATGGTTTCTGTATATTCTACAAAAACACCCGGTACAGATTCTGTTCTTTTAAAGGTTGAATCTAAGTACTTTTCATTGTAATCATCCAACAGGTAACTTATTCCTGTTTTATATTGGTGGTTGGTATTGCCTAGTATATTTTGATAAATTAAATTGGCATATAAGCTCTTTTGAGTACCTGTATAGTTTTTAAACCCAAAATACGACTGGTTATCATGGTACAAACCATTGATAATAAGCCCTAAGCCTTGATAAGGCTTAGTTTGATATAGCTTGGCAGTTTTACTAAAAAACTCATAACGCTTTGTGGTACTTCCAAAACCATAAGCGTTTGGCGTATTGCGGTCTGTATCTGGGTTAAATTTTACTTGTCCTCCTAAGCGGTCTTCATACAATGCTTTTACGCCAAACGAAGCCATCATTTTATCACTTTGGTACTTCCAGCGATTAATGGCATTGTATTGGGTATAAAGTGGTAAATCTAAAAACCCATCTTTGTTTTTATCCAATTTAGTCTGCAAAGTACTCCCATGCGTGAGTAAAGCAACAGACCATTTTTCGTTGATTTTATTGGCTAAAGTAAGATTGATTTCTCCTCTACCCTGACTATTCAGGTAGGTGTTCAAATACAATTTTTCAGCAACATCTGGTTTAGCCAATTCTACATTCAATGCTCCCGTCATAGACTCATAACCACTTATTACTGAACCTGCTCCTTTGCCCACATCGATTGAGGAAATCCAAGTGCCAGGAATATAGTTTAGTCCGAAAGTACTGTTCAAGCCCCGAATAGCGGGAATGTTTTCAACATTCGTTTGGATATAATTGCCTGATAGTCCTAATAATTGAATTTGCTTTGCACCCGTTACAGCATCAGCATAACTGACAGACACCGACGCATTGGTTTCAAAGCTTTCAGACAAATTACAACAAGCGGCCTTGGCAAGGGCTTTTGAAGTAATGATTTCGGTATGAATAGGGTTCATTCTATCCATAGCACTAGCCTCCGCTTTTACTACAACTTCAGATAAATTCGCATTCAAGGGGGTAAGATTAATCTCTAAGAAGTCTAATGAATGTACCATCAGCGTATCGGTTTTATACCCGACAGAACTAACGATTAGTTGATGGTTTTGAGATTCTTTACTGATAGAGAACTCTCCTTTTTCATTGGTGGTGGTTCCTCTTGGGGCATTCTGCCAACGGAGGGTAGCACCGATGATGGCTTCTGTTTTGCCATCAGATTTTTTCTCTTGTACAATGCCTCGAACGGTTTCACCACTCTGAGCAAATAATGGCGAAAACAACACTACATTGGTGATTATCAGCATAAAGAGCCTAGAGAATATTTTTGAAACTATAATAGAATTCATGATTTTTCATATTAAAATATTAAAACGACCGAAGTTTTTGAGTTATCAACACAATTAGATAACGCAATACCCCAAAAGATAGCGTTTGATATTCCAAGAAAAATCAAATAAGAAAGGACTGAATAAAGATAAGGCGGAGTCGTCCAAATAAAGGGGGGGCGGTATTATAATAATGAGAGATTTTGAAAGAAACAGATTGAGCTACCCACGTAAAAGTATAAAAAATGGGTGTTTCAATTATCCATGCTAAAGAAGGAATTTTATAGTCTATAGTAATTCCCTGTGATGCATTTGGCGTGATTTTATAATGAGTAACTGAATCTGAACAACATTTAGCTCTTTTGATACTAAGCTTTGATGAATGTTCTGTCATCTTAGCTTTTTTAGCACAACAACTACGCTTAGGCTGAGAAAGCATATAATTGCTTTTTCCGCTTATTTTACAAAGATGCTCATACATAGCAAATCCAACGCTTGCGAAAAGCACTTGGAAGGCCATCAAAAGGCAAAATATGCGTATGAGTACTTTTTTCATAATTGCTTTAAAAGTAAAGCTTTCAGTCGTCGGCAATCAGCTTTCGGCTAAAATATTTAAAGAAAATGTCTTTGTATCTAATGTTAAATCTTACTGTAAAACAAACACTGATAGCCGACGACTGAAAGCCGAGTGCTAAAAGGACTCACAAAGATACGTATTTTCAACATGATAAGTATTTATATTAGTTTCTGATTATGTTGCATAATTTTCCGATTTGCTACCTAAAATTAAATCCATCCTACAAAACACATTATCCACCCCTAAAAAAGACATTCTGTGTATAATTATAGCTAATATCAGAAAATATCCATCACCTTTGATTCACAATGATACGGAAATTAAATATCGAACTCTTGTTTTGGATTAGTGGATTAATCTGGTTGTTTCTTGATAATCCACACGAAAATCATTTTAGTTTTTGTCCGATAAAAAACTTAGGATTTTCATTTTGTCAGGGTTGTGGGTTAGGTCATGCTATTTCTTTTTTATTTCATGGAAATTTACAACAATCATTTGACAGTCATCCACTTGGAATTTTTGCCCTAATCGTGATTATTGCCAGAATTTTCACTTTACTAAAATATACTTACCAACATTTAAACTTAAACATACAAGAAAATGACACCCAACATAATGATGATGCTTTCGAACCTTGAGGCTGAGGAAGCAATGTTTATCCAAAGTTTAATCAAAGATATGTCTGAAGACCAACAAAAAACCTTCATCATGATGTATCAAAACAAACGCAGGGATACTACCCTTATTTTGATAACAACTGTAATTGGTTTCTTTGGTTTTGCAGGTATTCAGCGTTTTTTAACTGACCAAATCGGAATGGGGATTCTGTATTTCTTCACAGGTGGTTTGTGTTTTATCGGTACCATTGTAGATTTAGTGAACTACAAAAGCTTGGCTTTTGAGTACAATCAAAAGGCCGCTTATGATACATTACACATGATGAAAACTTGGCATTCATAAAACTATACGTTGCAGGATTGTTTTTTCAAAAAAATCCCCTAAATTCCAGCGAATTTGAGTATAATCTAGTTTAGCTATACTCTTTAATTCTAATTCAGGACTTTTAAAAAACTATGGGAAAAACTTTTTCACGCCGAGCGGCTCTACAGGGAGTCGGTGCGGTAACTGCAACCATGCTAACTTCTTCGCTCAGTAATCGAATTGAAGCGGCAGACACACAGATAGGTGCCGCATTGAAAGGTCGAGTAAATCACTCTGCTTGTCGTTGGTGTTATGGCTCTATTCCATTTGAAGACTTGTGTAAGGCAGCCAAAGATATTGGTATGCAAAGCCTTGAGTTGACAGGCCCTTCGGAATGGGAAACTTTAAAAAAATATGATTTAACATCAGCCATCGGGTGGCCAGAAGGTAACCAATGGGGAAATGGAATGGGCTTAACGAGCTGTTTCAACAATGTAAAGAATCATGATGCACTAGTGGCATTATATGAAGATTTGATTCCGAAAGCAGCTAAAGCAGGTGTTAAAAACTTAATTACGTTTTCTGGAAACAGAAATGGATTAAGCGATGAGGATGGACTAATCAACTGTAAGAAAGGTTTACAGAGAATCATGAAAACAGCAGAAAAACATGATGTAACCATCACGATGGAGTTGCTGAATTCAAAAGTAAACCACAAGGATTATCAATGTGACCATACTGATTGGGGTGCGGCTTTATGCGAAATGGTTGGTTCAGATAAATTCAAATTACTTTATGATATTTATCACATGCAAATCATGGAGGGCGACGTAATTGCAACGATTAAAAAATATCATCAATATATTTCGCATTACCATACAGGTGGTGTTCCGGGTAGAAATGAAATTGACGATACGCAAGAATTGTATTATCCAGCTATTATGAAAGCTATTCTTGATACTGGTTATAAAGGATTCATCGGACAAGAGTTCATTCCTGCAAAATCTGATAAAATCGCTTCCTTGAAACAAGGTGTTTTAATTTGTGATGTATAGTTATAAGTTATAGTATAAATGAAATAGCCTTTTAATTCACATGTGAATTAAAAGGCTATTTCATTTATTGTATCAATTTATATTGAGCAATGACAACTCGAAACTCATCACTGCTCTATTGCGTTACTACTACTTTCTTTATTCTTTCAAAACTATCTGTTTTGAGTTTGATAAAATAAATATTTCCTATTGAACCGTTCAGTTTAATGGTTCTTGGCGTATCAAATTTATTGACATTAAATGTCTCAATCAGTCTTCCATCCATTGTATACACTGACACATCAGCACCTATCAAATCTTCAACTACCTGAATCGTAATATCACCCGTAGTACTTGGATTAGGATAAACGTTCATTCCTTCAAAAGTTAAATCCTGCGTATATTTATACACTAATGATGGTTGTGAATAACATTGCAGTTTACCACTTGGCAAAGCAACTTGGCTATATACTGTACTTGCCTGTACTTGATAATCACCATCTTTTTTCACTTTGATGGTATTGGTAATAAAGCTTTTCTGTTCTTCTCCGTTATATTTCCAGATATAGCCACTTTCGTCACCAGAACTTTGAGCGATTAAAAAGAAAGCACCAGATTGTGAAATCACTGGCGTAGTAGGAAGCGAACGGACATCTACTGTAATAGCATTTGATGGCGCCGACAAACAGAAGTTTTTATCTTCTACCCTTGCAAAATAACTCCCTGATTTATTTACTGAAATAGTATTGTTTGTACCATTCCCTAGCGAATCGTTGGTACTTTTATACCAATAGGCTTTATTAGTATTTGCAGTCGCTAAGACAGTACTGCCACCATCACAAAAAGTAAGATTCCCCGTAGCACTAATTTGTGGTGTCGCTGGTAATGGATACACACTTAAAGTAATGGGCTGTGATGATTTTGAATAACATGAAAAAGCACTAACAGCTTGTACTGTTACATTGCCAGCATAATTTACCGTAATAGTGCTAGCCGTACTATTCGAAATACTCCATTTATAACTACTTGCCTGTACTCCTATCGCTGTTAAAGAAACGCTTTTGTCAGCACAAAAAGGATTGGCTCCTCTCAGGGTGATAGATGGTGCAGCTGGTAGTGGATTGACCGTTGTTTTGATGGTATCCGAACTCGCTACAGATTTACATCCATTCGTATCAATTACGGCTACTCCTATGCCATTAGCTTTTTTCCATGTAAATGTTCTACCGCTGATACCACTTTGTAATAATCCATCGACTGTCCATTGATATACATTTTTCAATCCATTGGTAGTAGTTGTTGGCAAACTTGCTTCTAATAAAGTGCTGTCGCCATCACAGAAAATCTTTGGTCGTACTATTCTCAATGTTGGTTTCGCAGGCAATGGATTCACGGTAACTTTCAATACTTTTGAATAAGCCGAAAAGCATCCAAAGGTATCTCTTACTTTTACAGCATATCTTCCCGACGTATCAGTTGTAATAGCTCCTGTAGTGGCAATCTCTTTTTTAGTATCTTCATCTCTCCAGCTATATCTATCCACATTTCCATTTGCTATTAGTGCTCTTAATGTGGCTGTTCCTCCTTTACAGAAAGTAGCAATAGGCGACGCCAAGATACTAGCAGGTTGTGGTGCTTCACGCACAGATACTTTTACACTTTTTGAAATCTTAGAAATACATTTCTTCACACTAATCGCTTGTACAGCATATTCTCCTGCTTCTCCAACTATTACAGATTGAGTTTTACCAAAAACAATACTACTTCCTATATTCGTCCACGTATATTCATTACCTATTACCGAAGACGAAAGTGTAACGGTTGAGTCTGGACAGAAGATTAATGGTCCATTTGCTACAACTGTTGGTGTAGCAGGTAAAGGGTTGGCAATAACTGCAACAGGGTCGGAAGCATCTTTTGATTTACAACCTTTGTCAGAAACAGCAACGACTGAAATGGTCTTTGATTCCTTAACAATAATTTGCCCATCATTTTGGTTGGTACTCCAAATATATCCTGAAGCAGTTGATGAGCGCAATATAGTAGAATCGCCATCACAAAACTCCGCAGGGCGGATAATTGAAATGGTAGGTTTAGCTGGCAACGGATTTACCGTAAGCACTGTAGCGACAGATGGTTTAGAAGTACAAGTATTAGCATCGGTATAAGTAAGGCTATAACTTCCTGCTGAGCTAACGGTAATACTCTTTGTTTTGCTACCAGTATTCCACGTATATACGCCAGTGCCTTTATCTCTGGCTGTTAAAGTTTTGCTTTCAAGCTCACAGATACTTACTGCTGTTCCTTCATCTATAATTGGTGCTGTTGGATTTGGATTGACAGTAACCAATTTAACATCTGAGGCAAGCGATACACATCCATTCGCATCTTTAGCTTTTACGGTATAAATCCCTGTTTTGGTAACTACCAATCCCACTGCTTTTGAAGTAGTGGTATCTATTGCAGTGGTAGAACTCCAAACGTTAGCATTAGTCGTATAAGATGAAGTCAGTGTCACATTTCCACCTTCACAAAAAGTTGTTACACCGCCAGCAGTAATCGTTGGCTTTGCAGGAATAGAAGGAAACAGTTGCAACGTATAGCCTGTAGAATAGTCAGAAACACAACCCACTGAATTTTTTAGAGCAACCGTATAAGTATAGTTACTGCTTCCATTAGCCGAAGAAGTATCTCGCCCCGTTACTGTAATGGCACTACTGGTAGAGCCTGTGAGCGTTTTACTTCCGACAATCCAACTATAAGACGTTCCTCCACTAGTCGCTTTTAGAATACGAGAGTCTGTTCCACATACTAGTGTTATGCTTGTGTCGGGGGTAATAGTAGGCTTAGCTGGCTTCGGAGAAACTTTCAAACTCACCGCCGTAGAAGCATCAGAAATACAACCAACTGAATTGATTAAAGCTACGGTATAACTATATGTTCCTGCAGTCGTTACATCATTTCCTGTAACCAACAAGGTATTTATTTTAGAATTTGGCAATTCTGTAATATCTCTTTTCCAAACATACGATGTTCCGCCACTCGTTGCTGTAAGCGTTTTAGTACCTACACCACAAATGGCATTGGTATCTACTGCAGCAATAGACGGTTTTGTGGGCTTAGGAGAAACCTTTACTCCCACCGCTAAAGAAGTATCAGAGATACAACCTACTGAGTTTTGAAGAACAACTTTATAATTATAAGTACCCGCTACAGAAACATCATTTCCTGTAACGGTCAAAGTATTGGTGGTTGATGATAATATAGTAGCATCTCTCTTCCAAGTATAGGTACTACCATCAGCGGTTGCTGTCAATGTTTTAGTACTTACTCCACAAACCGCATTGGTATCAGGAACAGAAATTACAGGTCTGCTAGGCTTCGGAGAAACTTTTAGTGCAACTGCCAACGAAGTATCAGAAGAACAGCCTACCGCATTGGTAAGCACTACTTTATAATTGTATGTACCAGCTACTGAAACATCCGTTCCAGTAACGACTTGTGTATTTATTGTTGAGCTAAGTATCGTATTATTTCGTTTCCATAAATAACTTGTTCCACCACTAGTAGCGGTTAATGTTTTAGCATCTGTTCCACAAATTAAATTAGGAGTAACTGGTGTAATTACGGGTGTTGTTGGCTTTGGAGATACCTTTAAGCTCACCGATACAGAGGTATCGGAAACACAGCCTACTGCATTTTGAAGTACTACTTTATAATTATATGTACCTGTCGGGACATCAGTTCCAGTAACTGTTAGCGTGTTTGTTGAAGCACCAAGAATCGTAGCATCTCTTTTCCAAGTATAACTAGCGCCTCCTGTTGTAGCCGTTAATGTTTTTGAGTCTGTTCCACAAATTAGATTAGGCGTAAGCGGGGTAATTACTGGCGTTGTGGGCTTTGGAGATACTTTTAAGCTCACTGCCGTACTTGTTGATGTACAACCTGTAACACTATTCGTGGTAGATACGGTATAGGCATAAGTACCAGCTGTAGTTACCGAACTGCCTGTAACGGGTAAAGTGGCTGTTGTAACTGTTGTAGAAACGCCATCTCTTTTCCAATCATAATTGGTAGCTCCACTGGCTACAATATTCCTGCTACTTACTCCACAAATCGCCGTTAGGACATCACTAGGTGGTGTAATAGTAGGGGCCGTTGGCACAATCTGTGTTACCGTAAAAGCACTTACTACAATATATGAACCAATCGCAGTTTGCTTTACTTTGGCGGTATAAGTTCCTGTAGATGCTGTGTAGGTTTGTGTAGATGCCACCAAAACATTACTTGCATTGTACCATTCATAAACGGCATAGCCACTAGGAAGCGTAAGTTGAGACGTACCTAAGCCAGTACAGTTATAAACACCCGTTGCCGTAATAGTAGGCGTTTGAGCAGACGATATCGTAAATGATAAGATTAACCACATCATTAAAAGATATGAACAGCTTTTTTTCATAATTATCATGTTGATATAATTACCATCGATTGCGGTAATGTATGAAGATGAAACAGGTAAAGTCATCTACATTCAGCCCTGAAGCTAAATGTAGATGATAAAGGTTAATTTACTCAAAATCAATTTCTGTAGACTCTTCTGGACTTTCACTTTCAATAACCTCAGGCTGTGCATTCTGTAAAGTTGTCCATAATAAATCTTTCAATTCTGTCAGACCTTGTTGCATCACTGACGAAATCAAGACGTAAGGGATGTTATCAGGAATCTGCTTTAAAATTCTGGCTTTGTCTTCTTCATCTGGTACTAAATCCATTTTAGAAATAGCCAAAATTCTTTCTTTATCCAACAAAGCAGGATTGTATTTTTTTAATTCATTCAGGAGTATAAGATACTCTTCTTCAATATTTTCTACAGAAGCTGGTACCATAAACAACAAAATAGAATTTCGCTCGATATGTCTTAAAAATCTGGTTCCTAAACCTTTTCCTTCCGCTGCCCCCTCAATGATTCCAGGAATATCAGCCATGATAAATGATTTGAAATTACGATAAGCCACAACCCCCAAGTTTGGAACAAGGGTTGTAAAAGGATAATCTGCAATTTCAGGAGTAGCCGCAGACATTACAGAAAGCAACGTAGATTTCCCCGCATTCGGGAAGCCCACCAAACCAACATCTGCTAATACTTTAAGTTCTAATACAACCCACATATCTTCGCCTATTTCGCCAGGCTGAGCATAATGTGGAGCTTGATTCGTTGATGATTTAAAATTGGTATTACCTAAACCGCCTCTTCCACCTTTTAACAGAATTACCTCTTCGCCATTTTTGGTAACTTCTGCTAATACCTCTCCTGTTTCAGGGTCTTTTACGATTGTTCCCAATGGAACGTCAATAATTGCGTCTTCTCCTTGAAGCCCAGAACGGCGTCCGCCTTCGCCACCTTTTCCGTCTTTAGCAAAAATATGTTTTTGGTATTTCAAGTGGAGCAAAGTCCAGTGTTGCGAGTTCCCTCTTAATACAACGTGTCCTCCGCGGCCGCCATCACCACCATCTGGACCACCTTTAGGTACGTGTTTTTCACGACGGAAATGGCTTGAACCGCTTCCTCCGTGGCCCGAACGGACGTTAATTTTTACGTAGTCAATGAAGTTGGATGCCATGATATTTAATTATTATTGATTGATTTAAAATGGGTAATTCGCAGAACTATAAAATCACTACAAATTACCCCATTTTAAATTATTTTACTGCATCAATTGCAGTACAGATATTAGTAAAAATTTCTTCGATATTTCCGATTCCGTTTACTTTAGATACTTTGCCTTGTGCTTCATAATAAGGTAATACGTGGACTGTTTTCGAGAAGTACTCGTCAATACGCTTCAACAATTTATCAGCATCGTCGTCTGCACGACCCGACACTTTTTGTCTTTCAGCAATTCTATTTTTAATTTCCTCTTCAGTCACATCTAACTGAACTACGCCATTGATTTTTTGTCCATTTTTGGTCAAATATGCATCTAATGCCTCTGCTTGAGGCACAGTACGTGGAAATCCATCAAAGATAAAACCTTTTGCTTCAGGATTGTTTTTTACTTCTTCTTCTAACATATCAATCGTCACTGAATCAGGTACTAAAAGCCCATCAGCTAAGATTTGTTTCACGCGCTGCCCGAGTTCAGTATTATTAGAAATGTGCATGCGAAACATATCGCCTGTAGAAATATGAACTAACTGATACTTCTCAATTAATTTAGCTGACTGTGTTCCTTTACCTGCACCCGGAGGGCCGAATAAGACTAGATTTAACATTGGTTATACCGTTATTTTTAAAGTTCTTAATAGTTGTTTTGTTATAAGACTACAAATTTACTAGAACCATAGTGAAATATCCGCTAAATGTCTGATAATTTAGCAAATGAGGTATAGATGAACATAAATTAAAGGCAATATCCAATGATAACCGCGAGTAGAGTTTGCTAGTTTTTTGCTTATTTTTGTTAAAATTGATTTATAAACAGAATCCCAAATAATAATGCTCAATGTTGCTCTTATTGGTTTTGGCTTATCTGGCAGATACCTCCAAGCCCCATTTTTCTCGGTAAATCCTAATTTCAATCTTAAAACGATTGTTTCAAATAGTCAGAATCCTAAAGATTTCTTCCCCGATGTACAGGTGGCGAAAAGTTTAGAAGAAGTTTTAGCAGATACTTCTATTGATTTAGTTAGTATTTGTTCTCCTAATATTACGCATTATGAATTTGCAAAAAAATGCTTGTTAGCCGATAAACACGTGTTGGTTGAAAAACCTTTTACTTCTACTGCAACCGAAGCCGAAGAATTGATTCAATTAGCTAAAGAACGAGGTAAAGTTATTTCTGTTTATCAGAATCGTCGTTTTGACAGCGATTTCATGACTGTCAAAAAAGTAATTGAAGATGGCTTATTAGGAGATTTATTGAGCTACGAAGTACATTTCGACCGTTATAAACCCATTTTGAATGCCAAAAAATGGAAGGAAACTAACAATCCAGCGAATGGTATTTTATATGATTTAGGATCTCATATCATCGACCAAGCGATAGTACTTTTTGGAGTTCCACAACAGGTGTGGGGCGAAACTTGTACTGAAAGAGAAGGCTCTGAAATTGATGATTCTTTCGATATCAGGCTTAACTATGGTAAACTAAAAGTTACTTTAAAATCAAGTTTACTGGTTCGTGAAGAAGGTCCAAGATATATTTTGTATGGAACAAAAGGTTCTTTTGTAAAGTACGGAATTGATGTACAGGAAGACCATTTAAAGGCAGGTATTATGCCGAATATGGATGCCTTCGGAATTGAATCTGAAAGTAATTCGGGCATTATCAATACAGATATTAATGGTTTACATTTCCGAGGAACTATTGAAACCATGAAAGGCGATTGGGGATTACTTTTCCAAAATCTTTACGAAGCCATTACTGGAAAAGCTGAACTACTGATAAAACCAGAAGAAGTATTAGAGCAGATTAAGATTATGGAGCAGATTAAGAGGTATTAGTGATAGGCTTTCGGGTGTCGGTCTTCGGGTATCGGTTGCAGAGAATTAAGGCTTACTTTAATAGCAGATGGTTGCTCCCATGGCTGGTCTCCCGACCAGTCCATTTTCCTGTGTGAACCTGTGGACTGGTCGGGAGACCAGCCACTGAATAAAATAGTCTAGAATCTTATATCTTTTGTCTTTTAGTCTTCAAGTCCAAAAATCCTAAAGTCCAAAAAAAAGCCCTCTGAAATGAATCAAAGGGCTTTTTTTATATTGCTACAAAATTAGATTACACAATCCAACGAGCTTTACGATAGCCTCCAACCTTTTCTTGAGCTTTGGCTTCTTTAGCTGTTTCTACTTGTTGTAATTCTTCTTTAGAAGTAATCACGTAATCAGCATATTTACGAACACCCGTACCCGCTGGGATTAAGTGACCAACAATTACGTTTTCTTTCAAGCCATCTAATGTATCAGCTTTAGCACGGATAGATGCTTCAGATAATACTTTCGTTGTTTCTTGGAAAGAAGCCGCAGAAATGAATGAGTCAGTTCCTAAAGATGCTTGAGTGATACCTTGTAAGTTTGGTTGAGAAACTGCTGGTGAAGCATCACGTACTGTAACAATCTTCATATCACGACGTTTCAATGAAGAGTTTTCGTCACGTAAAGCACGAGCTGAAACAATCATACCCACTTTCATTTTCTCAGAATCACCTGCATCCATTACCACTTTCTTATCCATGATTTTATCGTTTTCCTCACGGAATAAGAATCTATCAACATTTTGTCCGTTCAGGAACATTGTATCTCCAGATTCAACGATGATTACTTTCTGCATCATCTGACGAACGATAGCCTCGATGTGCTTATCGTTAATCTTCACACCTTGCAGACGGTAAACGTCTTGGATTTCATTTACTAGGTACTCTTGTACAGCAGTTGGTCCTTTAATAGCCAAAATATCTGAAGGCGTAATAGCACCATCTGAAAGTGGTACACCAGCACGCACAAAGTCGTTATTTTGAACAAGGATGTGTTTAGACAACGGCACCAAGTATTTACGTTCGCCACCATCTTTGGCACGTACATAAATCTCACGGTTACCACGTTTGATACCTCCTAAAGTAATAACACCGTCAATCTCAGAAACTACCGCTGGGTTAGATGGGTTACGTGCTTCAAATAATTCAGTTACACGTGGAAGACCACCCGTAATATCACGTGTTTTACCAGCAGCACGAGGAATTTTCGCCAAGATTTGTCCTGGTTTAATTTTCGTTTTGTTTTCAACTGATAAACGAGCCGCTACTGGTACGTTATAAGCTACTGGTTCGTCAGCACCTTTTACGTTCACCAAGATAGCAGGGTTTTTAGTCTTATCTTTCGATTCGATAATTACCTTCTCACGTAAACCTGTTTGCTCATCGGCTTCTTCCTTGTAAGTAACATTTTCTTCGATAGCATCGAATTGAATAGTACCTTCAACTTCCGATAAGATTACAGCATTATATGGATCCCAAGCACAAATTTCTTCTCCTTTAGTAATCGTCTGTCCGTCTTTAACTCTCAAATAAGAACCGTAAGGAACGTTATTTGCGATAAATACTTGTTGAGGATTATTAGCATTCAAAATTTGAACCTCACCTGAACGACCCATTACAATTTCAACTGGTTTTCCTTCTGGGTCAACAGAAGAAACTGTA
Organism: Arcicella aquatica; assembly: GCF_034928825.1. Lineage (NCBI taxonomy): Bacteria > Pseudomonadati > Bacteroidota > Cytophagia > Cytophagales > Flectobacillaceae > Arcicella > Arcicella aquatica. Next base: position 147,348 of record NZ_JAYFUL010000002.1, read on the forward strand.
CGCATCTCTTCAAATTTAATAATACCGTCGAATTTAGCTTTGATAGCTGCATCTAACGTTACGTTTTGAGCAGTACCCCCAACGTGGAATGTACGAAGTGTAAGCTGCGTACCTGGTTCACCGATTGACTGTGATGCAATTACACCTACAGCTTCACCAATACCTACCATTCTACCTGTTGAAAGGTTACGTCCATAACATTTAGCACAAACACCATAACGCGTTTCGCAAGTTAATACCGAACGAATTTCGATTGAATCAATCGCAGTATCATCTACAGAAAGAGCTGCCTCTTCGCTGATTTCTTCACCTGCTGTGATTAACAATTTACCCGTAACAGGATCATATACATCATGGATAGAAACACGCCCCAAGATACGTTCTGACAACGGTTCGATGATTTCCTCATTATCTTTCAATGCAGAAGTCTGAATACCTCTTAAAGTACCGCAGTCATCTTCATTTACGATTACATCTTGAGCAACGTCATGCAAACGACGAGTTAAATAACCCGCATCGGCAGTTTTCAAGGCTGTATCCGCAAGACCTTTACGCGCACCGTGCGTAGAGATAAAGTATTCAAGTACGTCTAGACCTTCCTTAAAGTTAGAAAGAATTGGGTTTTCAATGATTTCACCTACCGAACCTTGTAAGTTCTTCTGAGGTTTCGCCATCAAACCACGCATACCACCTAACTGACGAATCTGTTCACGAGAACCACGGGCTCCAGAGTGCATCATCATGTAGATGGCATTGAAACCTTGTTTATCGTTTTCCATTTGATTCATCAACGTATCAGTGATTTTCTTGTTCACTGACGTCCAAATGTCAATTACAGCGTTATAACGTTCGTTATCTGTAATTAAACCCATCAAATAGTTATCTGTTACTTCAGATACTCTATCTTTTGCTTGCGCAACAAGGGCAGCTTTTTCTTCTGGAACGATGATATCACCGATACCCATTGAAAGACCGCCTTTGAATGCCATTTGGTATCCTAAGTCTTTAATATCATCTAGGAATTTCGCAGTACGAGCAACACCAGAGATTTTAAATACTGTAGCAATGATTTGTTGCAATTTCTTCTTAGTCAACAACTCATTGATATATCCTACTTCTTCAGGAACACAAAGGTTAAATAATACACGGCCAGCAACAGTTTTCACCATTTCAGAAACCAATGTACCATCATCTTTACGAACAACTGCTTTTACTTCAATATTAGCATGTTTAGAAACAACACCTTCGTTCATCCCGATTACAACTTCCTCGAAACCGTAGAACTTCATGCCTTCACCTTTCACTTCATATTCTGGTGTATGTCTACGTCCTTTTGTTACGTAGTATAAACCAAGAACCATATCTTGCGAAGGTACAGTGATAGGAGCTCCGTTGGCTGGGTTCAAGATATTGTGTGAACCTAACATTAAAAGAGATGCTTCCAAAATTGCTTCTTGTCCAAGTGGTACGTGTACCGCCATCTGGTCACCATCAAAATCGGCGTTGAATGCCGTACAAGTTAATGGGTGCAATTGGATTGCTTTTCCTTCAATCAATTTAGGTTGGAATGCCTGAATACCCAAACGGTGAAGCGTTGGAGCACGGTTTAGAAGAACAGGGTGTCCTTTCATTACGTTTTCCAAAATATCCCACACTACTGGGTCTTTTCTATCAACAATTTTCTTGGCAGATTTTACCGTTTTCACGATACCTCTTTCAATTAATTTTCTGATAACAAATGGTTTGAAAAGCTCGGCAGCCATATCTTTAGGCAAACCACATTCGTGCATTTTCAATTCTGGACCAACCACAATTACCGAACGACCAGAATAATCGACACGTTTACCTAGTAAGTTCTGACGGAAACGTCCTTGCTTACCTTTCAACATATCTGAAAGTGATTTCAAAGCACGGTTACCTTCTGAACGAACAGCGTTGATTTTACGCGAGTTATCGAATAATGAATCGACAGCTTCTTGTAACATACGTTTTTCGTTACGTAAGATTACCTCAGGAGCTTTGATTTCAATCAAACGCTTCAAACGGTTGTTACGGATAATTACACGACGGTAAAGGTCGTTCAAATCCGATGTCGCAAAACGACCACCATCTAAAGGTACAAGCGGACGCAATTCTGGTGGAATTACTGGTACCATCTTGATAACCATCCATTCTGGCTTGTTCTCGATACGAGTACCCGCCTCACGGAAAGCTTCAACTACTTTCAAACGTTTCAAGGCTTCAGCCTTACGTTGTTGAGAAGTATCGTTTGCAGCCGAGTGACGTAAATCATAAGATAAGTTATCTAATTCAGTACGTTTCAACAACATATCCAACGCCTCAGCACCCATTTTAGCAATGAATTTCTGAGGGTCTTCGTCTGGTAATAATTGGTTTTCGCGAGGTAACTTGTCGATAATGTCCAAATATTCGTCTTCTGTTAAGAAGTCCATTTTGTTTACACCATCTTCAGCTTTTACCCCAGCTTGAACTACTACGTATCTTTCGTAATAAATTACTTGGTCAAGTTTTTTCGTAGAAAGACCTAACAAATAACCAATTTTGTTTGGTAAACTACGGAAGTACCAGATGTGGGCTACAGGCACAACTAACTCGATGTGTCCCATACGCTCACGACGTACTTTTTTCTCAGTAACTTCTACACCACAACGGTCGCAGATGATACCTTTATAACGAATACGTTTATATTTCCCACAGTGACATTCCCAGTCTTTTGTAGGGCCGAAAATACGCTCACAGAACAAACCACCCATTTCTGGTTTATAAGTTCTGTAGTTGATTGTTTCCGGTTGTGTAACTTCTCCGTGTGATCCTTCAAGAATCGACTCAGGTGATGCCAATGAGATGGTTACCTTAGAGAATTCACTGTTCAATTTTCTATTCTTTTTGAATGACATATAAGAATGTATTTTATTGACGTTCAATTAATTATCAATCAGATGAAAACTATTAAAATATCACTTTTTCAATCGAAATCTCAGTAGTATTACTGAAGCCCCATTGATAAGGACTATCTAATTGAATTGATTTAATCTTTGTATTTTTCAAACCACCCGTGTTAAAAAACTTCATGGCGTCTGAAAAACTCTTTACTTTAATATTGGCAATAACTCCTCCTTTTAATACCGATGGAATTACTCTAAACCTTTCTACAGTATTATCGTCATAAACAAAGTTTACAAACAAATAAGGCGGCTGAAAAGCTAATCTGGTAACTTGTCCGAACAAGGAATATTTCAGGTTGAATTTTACAAAAAGTAACTCAGCTGAATCAGGTAAATCAATCTTTTCAAAAGTGTTTATTACAGCTTTTTTAGTCAGATTATACTTAACATCTTTCTTATTCGGGTTTTGTTTTAACACCAGTAGACTGTCATAACCTACAGACTGTTTAACAGCAAGCGTATCAACAACTTTGTAATTGGCCAGCATCGTTAATTTAGTTCTGTCTTCATCCCAGAAAAAATACTGTTCTCTGTAAGGAAATTCCTGATATAATAAATAATCAGGAGCCGTAGCAGATTGGTACTTCTGAGCATTCAGACTATCTAAATAACCAGAATATGCCTGATAAGTTTGCACAATGGGTCTTGGGTTATACTTTAGTTTATTAACCATTATATAAGATATTTCCCAAGGCAAAATATCTACTGTTCCTTTGCTCAGATAATCATTCACTTCCTTCGGGAATGCTCTTTCCAGTGAATCTGCTTTGGTGTAAGTAACGATTTCGTCATCAAATGAATGAGTAAAAAATCGTACTGCCGAAGAGCTACTGATAAAAGTGCCGATACCTTCGAGTGTTGATTTTCTGTGTTGCCAATTTCCTAAATCTCTTTTAGCGGTTGGCAAAGCTGAAAACACATATTCCTTTAAATTGCTTTTTGACCAAGACCAATGAATGATGTTTCTAAACAAAAGACTACAGAGAATCAAAATGATTACTTTTACTTGTATCCTTTTGTTGTTTTCAACCAATAAGATTAACCCTATCATTACGGGGAAAAACAAGAAGAAACCATATAAATTGGTTGATGATAATGAAGCAAAACTTTGTTTATAACTCAAAAACAAAGACATTGCTATCAAACAAATCACATAGAAACGGTCTGCCATTAAGTCCTTATTATTCGCTTTGAATGGTAGATAATCCCAACAGATTGCTAGAAATAGAGATACTATCACCAATAATGCCAATAAAGCTAAAACAAGCCTAATTCCATTAATATCGTTCATCACAGCCTGAGCATCTATATATCCATCGACTAACTTAATACCTGAAGACAGGTACACCATTATATCTGTTTGTAATATATATGCCAGAATCAGCATCAGTACAATAGTAGTACTGGCCAATGCTATGACAAATTTTATTGTTAAATAACGCCTTAAACCAAAGAACAATAACGAACCGAACCATATTACTAGCATAGCTAGGCTTAAATTCAGTTTAATAAAAAAGGCAAGTATGGTGATGATGGTAACGACGCCCAAACTGTAGATTTTCTTATGTTGTAGAAAGACTAACAAAAATCCTATTTGAAGAATCAATAAGGAAAATGATAAGTCGCCTACAAAGCGATAAGGAAAAAAACAAAGCCCCGCAAAAAACAAAGCCATCGCTTTTGATACTGACTTTTTTACGATTTCAACGATTAATACAACAAAACCAACTTGTATTAACAAATGAACCAAAAATGCTACAAGCTGATAAATAAAGCCATCGGGCGTATATCCTGTATTCAAAAACCCTAGTGGGCCATAAGTAAAAAGGAAATCCTGTCCGAACTTAAATTTATCTTCAATCGCTACTTTTAATGCTATACACCAAGAGGGGTCGAGTCCTTTTGTATATTCATGTACCCCTTCAAATGATGGCAAAAGCAAAAAAATCATCCACATCCAAGCAATCCATACGAAGGTTTTTTTTGAATATTGACTCATAAATAAACGATTGACCTTTACATGATTATTTTTAATTGGCACACAATTGCTCGTGTGCCAATCTATCTATTACTCTAACGTAATCTCTAATGCTAAACCTCTTAATTCGTGAATCAATACGTTGAATGATTCTGGAATACCTGGCTTTGGCATGCTTTCACCTTTAACGATAGCTTCGTAGGCCTTAGCTCTACCAATCACGTCATCAGATTTCACCGTTAAGATTTCTTGCAAAATATTAGCAGCACCGAAGGCTTCTAATGCCCAAACCTCCATTTCACCAAAACGCTGACCACCAAATTGAGCTTTACCACCCAATGGTTGTTGTGTAATTAATGAGTATGGTCCGATTGAACGAGCATGCATTTTATCATCAACTAAGTGACCTAATTTCAACATGTAGATAATACCTACTGTTACTGGTTGGTCAAACATTTCGCCTGTTAAACCATTGTATAAGTAAGTACGTCCCCATGCTGGTAAGCCTGCTTCTGCTAATTCTTGTGCCACTTCAGCCTCAGTACCACCATCAAAGATTGGTGAAGCGTATTTACGGCCAAGTTTCTCCCCTGCCCATGCTAATACGGTTTCATAAATCTGACCGATGTTCATACGTGAAGGTACCCCAAGTGGGTTCAACACGATTTCAACTGGTGTTCCATCTTCCAAGAATGGCATATCTTCATCACGTACAATACGGGCAACTACCCCTTTGTTACCGTGACGACCCGCCATCTTATCACCTACTTTCAACTTACGTTTCTTAGCGATATATACTTTCGCCAATTTCACAATACCTGCTGGTAATTCATCTCCTACTTCTAAAACAAACTTCTCGCGTTTGTAGCGACCTACTACTTCGTTACGACGAACGTTATAGTTTTTCACCATTTGTAACAACAAGATGTTGATTTCAGATTCTTCAGTAGCATTTTCAAGAATTAAATCAGCTAATAAGTTAGCTTCTTCAGGTACGCTATATGAACTATCGTCACGGTATAAGTTTTTAGCTGGGAACAATGCTTCCTCGATCATACGACCAGTCAATTTCGTTCCTGCTTCAATAATTACCGTTCCGAATTTATGCTTGATACCACCAGAAATTTTACCTTCTAACAATTCAATCATCTTACCAATCATCATTGCACGGATGGCAGTCAAATCTTTAGATAATTGTTTTGAAAGTCCAGCGATTTCTTTCTTAGCTTTCTCGCGTTCGTCTTTATCTTTCTTAGGACGGCTGAAAAGTTTTGTATCAATTACAACTCCTTTCAATGATGGAGGTGCTTTTTTAGAAGCATCTTTCACATCACCTGCTTTATCACCGAAGATAGCACGTAGTAATTTTTCTTCTGGAGTAGGGTCAGATTCTCCTTTTGGTGTAATCTTACCAATCAAGATATCTCCTTCTTTTACTTCAGAACCTACACGAATCACACCGCTTTCATCCAAGTTTTTCACAGTTTCTTCTGCTACGTTCGGGATTTCCGCTGTTAATTCTTCCTCACCACGTTTTGTATCACGTACTTCCAATTCAAATTCTTCAATGTGAATAGAAGTAAAGATGTCATCACGAACAACTTTCTCAGAAATTACAATAGCATCCTCGAAGTTGTAACCTTGCCATGGCATGAAGGCCACTTTCATGTTACGACCAAGTGCTAATTCTCCTTGCTGAGTAGCGTATCCTTCACAAAGTGCTTGTCCTTTTGAAACGCGCTGTCCTTTACGAACGATTGGCTTTAAGTTGATAGTAGTATCTTGGTTGGTTCTACGGAATTTAATTAATTTATATTCCTTCGTATCTCCGTCAAAACTTACTAAATATTCTTCTGGTGACATATCGTATTTTACTACGATTTTGATACTATCTACGTATTCAATTACACCGTCAGCTTCAGCAACTACTAAAGTACGTGAATCTAAAGCAACGCTTGCTTCTAAACCAGTACCTACAATTGGATTTTCAGGACGTAACAATGGTACAGCCTGACGTTGCATGTTTGAACCCATCAAGGCACGGTTGGCATCATCATGTTCCAAGAAAGGAATCAAAGAAGCCGCTACCGATACAATCTGGTTTGGTGCAATATCCATTAATTGAGCCTCTTTAGGATCTACTAGTGGGAAGTCACCTTCAAAACGAGCTTTTACACGATTAGAAGTAAATACGCCATCTTCATCATAACGAGCATTCGCTTGTACGATGTTTTTGCCATCTTCTTCTTCAGCAGTAAAGAATGTAATCTCATCGATTTTCACTTTACCGTCTTCAATCGTACGATAAGGTGTTTCGATAAAGCCCATCGAGTTGATTTTAGCATGCACACAAAGTGATGAAATCAAACCGATGTTTGGTCCTTCTGGGGTTTCGATAGTACACAAACGACCGTAGTGCGTATAGTGAACGTCACGAACCTCAAAACCTGCACGTTCACGAGATAAACCTCCTGGCCCAAGTGCTGAAAGACGACGCTTGTGCGTAATCTCAGCCAATGGGTTGGTCTGATCCATAAATTGTGAAAGCTGGTTAGTACCGAAGAATGAGTTGATTACTGACGAAAGTGTACGAGCATTAATCAAATCAACTGGCTTGAAGTCTTCGTTATCACGAACGTTCATACGTTCTTTGATAGTACGAGCCATACGAGCCAAACCAACACCAAACTGTGCATATAATTGTTCACCTACTGTACGAACACGACGGTTAGACAAGTGGTCAATATCGTCAATTAGTGCTTTTGAGTTAATCAATCCGATTAGGTATTTCACGATAGAGATAATATCTGCTTTCGTTAATACTTTTGTTTCCATCGGAATATCATGACCCAATTTCTTGTTGATTCTATAACGACCTACTTCACCTAAATCATAACGTTTGTCAGAGAAGAACAAGTTTTGGATAATATCACGAGCTGTTTGCTCATCAGGTGCTTCTGTATTACGCAACTGACGGTAAATTTGCTCAACCGCTTCTTTTTCTGAGTTAGATGAATCTTTCTGTAAAGTGTTATAGATGATGTTATAATCATTCACGTTCATATCTTCTTTGTGAAGAATGATTGTGTCTAAATCAGCATCAATGATTGTATCGATATCGTCAGAAGTAATCGTAGAATCACGTTCTAATAATACTTCGTTACGGTCGATAGAAACTACTTCACCAGTATCCTCATCTACGAAATCTTCTTGCCAAGTTCTTAAAACCCTAGCAGCCAAACGGCGACCAACAGCTTTATTCAAGTTAGCACGATCAACTTTGATTTCTTCAGAAAGGCCGAATAAATCTAAAATGTCTTTATCAGAACCATAACCAATAGCACGCAAAAGCGTAGTTACTGGAAACTTCTTCTTACGGTCGATATAAGCATACATTACGTTGTTAACGTCTGTAGCAAATTCAATCCAAGAACCTTTGAATGGGATAATACGTGCTGAATATAATTTAGTACCATTTGTGTGACGACTCTGAGAGAAGAACACACCTGGCGAACGGTGTAATTGAGATACGATTACACGTTCAGCACCATTAATTACGAATGAACCACGTTCAGTCATGTAAGGGATATTCCCTAAGAACACTTCCTGTTCGATAGTTTCGAAATCTTCGTTGTCTGTATCATTACAGATAAGGCGCAACTTTGCTTTCAAAGGTACTGAATACGTCAGACCACGGTCGATACACTCATCAACAGAGTATTTCGGTGGATCTACTGAGTAATCAATAAAGTGAAGGACAAAGTTTTCACGAGAATCGGCAATTGGGAAGTTCTCAGCAAATACTTTGAAAAGACCTTCGTCAGTACGATTCTCCGCTGCGGTTTCCAACTGGAAGAAATCCTGAAACGACTTAACCTGAATATCCAAGAAATCTGGGTATTCGAGTAAGTTTTTGACTTTGGCAAAAGAAATTCTGCCCGTTTTTGTCATCTGTGTCAAGGCTGTTACTGTTTTGAAGTTTACAATCTGATATTTCTTAATCGGTAAAATAAGGTCAATAGAAAAGTCTTTGATGTTCAGCAATGGAACATCAAACTGGAAACTTTTGCATTGAAATACCTTTCAATTCCGAATAAAAACATATCTAAAAAATCTTTAAATCAATGACTTACAGCAAATTAGCGTAAGTAAAAAATGGAGCCTCGTAGAAGTGAGTAAATCATTTCCCTTGCATTCTTCCTACGAAAAAAGGATGTGTCTCGGAAATAACAACTTTTATTGAAACGCTAAGAGATTTCGTCGAGTTTCAACTAGCTTGCAAAAGTACAGATTTTAATTTGATTATCAAGGGATTAGACAAGAAAATTTGTGAATTTTTCTACTATTCCCAAAATATTTTTCTATCGCCTATAGATTTTTAAATTAAAGCAACAAAGAAAAATTTTAAAGCACTATGAACTCTGGCTTTGTTAAGTATTTTTGTGAAATGCTGTGAGCTTTAAGCCTTGAGCAATGAGCTTTTTTGTGTACTTGTATATTTATATCTTTCTATTAGCTGGCGACTTAAGTCACCAGCTAATAGAAAAGGTTGAGTTTTTATTTTAACTATCTCATCTTAAACTAAACAACTTTAAGTCAATCATCCATTCATCGATTATCAATCACTAAATCACACATTCACTAAATCACTCAATAATTCATCAACATGAAAAAAAACTTAATAACAGGGATTTTCCTCCTATTTTTATCTACAGAATCCTTGACTTTTGGGCAATCTGTCCCCAAACAAGCCCTTCAAGCGATTAGCCCTGATGCTATTAAAGCCACGATGACCTACCTCGCCGATGATTTATTAGAAGGCCGTCAACCCGGAACAAAAGGCTTTGCTTTAGCATCAAAATATATCGAAACAGAATTTATGGCTTTAGGGTTGAAGCCTGTCATCAATGGCAATTCATACATCCAAAAAGTACCCCTTAGAAAAGGTATTGTCAATGACAAAGCAAGTGGTTTGAGTTTGGTTATCAATGGGAAAGAAGAAACGTTAGATTATGGCAAGCACTTTATTGCTAGTCCAAACTTTATTAATGAAGCCTCTGAGATTGAAGCCCCTTTAGTTTTTGTTGGCTTTGGAGTACATGCACCCGAAATGAATTATGACGATTATCAAAACATTGATGTAAAAGGCAAAATCGTAGTGATACTCAATGGTGCTCCAGAAACTTTTCCCTCTAATGAAAGAGCCTATTTTACCAATAATACCGTTAAATCTAACGAAGCTATCAAGCGGGGTGCAGTTGGCGTAATTTCATTTAACCTTCCTACAGACAAAAGAACTACTTGGGATGCCACTGTCCGTCGTGCAAAACAAGGCTCTTTTAAATGGCTGGATGACAACAATATAGCCAAAGATGGTTTTCCTGAATTAAAAGGTGTAATCTTTTTTAACACCGAACATGCTGAAAAGCTATTTAGTAATACTGACAAAAAAACAGACGAGATTTACAGCAATGCCAAAGCAGGAAAAGTACAATCTTTCCCTTTAAATGTTAGTGCCAAAATCAAAGTAAAAACAGCTTATCAATTTGTACAAGGCTCAAATTTAGTAGGACTTATCGAAGGAAGCGACCCAAAACTCAAGGATGAATATGTAGTGTACGCCGCCCACTTAGACCATTTTGGCATTGGTGCTCCTGTGAAAAATGATTCTATTTATAATGGTGCGCACGACAATGCTTCAGGGGTTTCTATTCTTTTGGAGATTGCCCATGCATATCGTTCTTTGCCCAAAGCTCCTAAGCGTTCTATTATTATTACGGTGGTAACTGGAGAAGAATATGGTTTGTTGGGTTCTGATTATTTTGCCACGAATGCACCGATAAAAGATGGCAAAATTGTAGCGAACCTAGCCATTGATATGCCTTTTTTCTTCCATCCTGTGCTAGATATTGTTCCTTATGGAGCAAAACATTCAAGTCTTTCAAAGCAAGTAAAGCAAGCTACGGAAATACTTAAATTGAAAGTGAGTCCAGACCCTTTTCCTGAACAAGTGGTTTTTGTAAGAAGCGATCATTTTAGCTTTATCAAAAAGGGTATTCCTGCCTTATTTATCAAAAGTGGATTTATGACAGTACCAACGGATACAGTTGACAGAAGTAAATCGGATGTGGCATGGCGAACTACCACGTATCATACACCACAAGACGATATGAGTCAGCCTTTCGACTTCCAAGCTGCTGCTACTCATGTAAAACTAAACTTCTTGATTGGCTATTTTGTTGCCAACGATAGTGTTGCTCCTACTTGGAACAAAGGAGATTTTTTTGGTGGGAAGTTTGGAAAATAGCTTTAAGCAGTGAGCCATGAGCTTTGAGTTTTATTTAAGCATAGCTTTTCAGAATTATTTTGATTTTGGGAAGCTATAGTTGTTTTAGAAGCATTGTAACGTACAGGAATGTTTAGCTTTAAAAACACAGAAAATTCACTTAGATTTAGGGAATAAACGTGTTAATTGGCATCTGTAAAAAAGAAAAGAATGGAAGACTTAATTTCACCTAAATATCAAATGAAACTTATAAAAGAGGTAAGTGAAGCTATTTGGAAGGAATTTGGAGGTTATGTCCAAGTCAAATACTATATTAGTAAATGGCATGAAACTAACTCCGAGGCTCGTGGTTATAGTAATTATTGGGAAAATTTTAGGATTGTAGAAAATGGAGGTGAAAAGATAGACTTACTGGCTACTCTTCATTCAATGGATGGAACAACCTTATTGAAAATTGCTATTGATTTAGGAGTTGACACACCAGATTTTATTCCATCAATTCCGACTTTTAGAAATGAAATTAAGTCCGAGTACAAAACTGCTTATGATACATTTCAAAAAGCTTACAAGCAAATTGAAACAGACCCAAGCATTGCAATTGGACTTGCAAACTCTGCTCTTGAAAGCATTATCAAAGAAATTTTAAAAGATGAAAGAATTGCAAGTAAAACAACAGGAGGAGAAACTTTATACAAGTTATCTTCAATTATTCTCAAAGAGTTTAATTTGACTGACAGTGAAAATCCCAAAGAAATAAAAACTATTGGAAATTCTCTTTTAGCAATTAACCAAGCAATAGAAAAATTAAGAAGTGAGAAAACAAACTTTCACGGTAAAACAACTGAGGATTATTTAATACAAGACTCAATATTTGCATACTTCGTGATAAATTCTGTTGCTACAGTTGGACTTTTTCTAAACTCATATTATAAAACTAAATATCCTAAACAACAAACAGAACAATTAGAAGAGTTATCTGATGATTTACCATTTTAAGATACGGATGATAGCTACACTCATGGCATGACTGACATTTTATTGTTTATTCTGAAAACAACTTGGTAGTCATGCCATGAGTATTGTAAATCTTATCTCTCAACATTATCAAAATACTCTCACACTTCGCGAAGTATTATTATTTGTTGTTTCATATCTAAAGACATAAAACAACAGGCAAAAGCTTATAGCTCACTGCTCGAAACTCACAGCTTAACACTATCAAAATACTCTTTCTTCACAATCTTCGCTGTTTTATGATTGCCTGAATGATGCCAACCTGGAGGCATAAAAATATATAAAACCTTAGCTTTTAGGCTTGGGGCTTGATAAACATCTTTCAGCAATAAAGTGATTTCTCCAAAATAGGCATCTAAAAAATCACCTGATTTCATTGGTCTGCTAATACCATATTCTATTTCTTCCTCTTGCTTTTCATCTTGTAACGTGCCAAAAGCTTTATCCCAAATATTCAATAGATTACAAAAATTAGTATCCATATATATAGGATTTTTGGCATGGTGTACTCTGTGATGTGAAGGCGTAAGGATGATTTTATTCAAAAAACCCAAACGACCATCATGCATAATATTCTCTCCGACATGGATAAAAGCACCCCATGTACCATCAATAAACATGATGAGAAACAGCAAGGGAGGATTTACACCCAATAAAATACAGATAGTTGTCCTAATAATATCTGCATAAGGACCTTCTAGGAAAAAATGAGTATAAGTCACTGACAAATTCATGTATTCGGGTGCGTGATGCGTAGAATGCAGACACCAGAAAAGGCGTACTTTATGTCCTAGAAAATGATAGATAAAATGAGCAAACTCCCACACTATATAGCCATAAATAAACCAATACCAAGTAAATTCAGATTTAAAAACAGCATAAGGCTCAAACAAAGCAATACACAACCCAACCATGCCAATCGAGATAAATCGAGAGATAAACCGATTGAAAACATAGGTAAAGAAGGAGATTTTGTATTGTGTAAAAGTAAGCCTACGATAGAATAAAGCACGAATAATTTCAATAAATAACAATACGGGAATCAAAGGTCCTAAAGCTTTGCCAATACCATCTTGCGTAAGTAATGCTTGATAATTACCTGATTTAATGATTTCGATAAGCCCATTGAAACTAAAAAAGCCAACAATTTCTTGATAAAGTGTTTCTAAAAATTCCATAGATAAGTTAATGAGTGAATTGTGAATGAATGATTTAGTGATTATTTGTTGATAAGCTATCGTCTACTCATGCTATGAGTATTTTTAGTTTTTGTCTCATCAATAAAAGCGAAAATATAAATACCATTAATAAATACTCTACTGATTTGTAGGGATTTGTTTATTGAGTGAATGAGTGAGTGAAGATTTAGTGATTTTAAATTGAATAAAGTAACACTATTCTAAAATCCGAAATCTGATTGCCGAAATCCGACAGCTAAAACATCACAGCTTATTAACAATTAAATAAAACAGATAAGGATAGCGTTTTGAGGAAGAAAATGGAATTTTGTGTATTCATAACCTTGAATTCATTAAAAAAGAGACGAATAATAAACACAATGAAAAGCCTTCAAATCCTTTTTACTTTCCTAATTCTTTCTTCCCCTGTTTTTGCACAGAAAACTGCTAAAAAAGTAGTTTTTATGATTGTAGATGGCATTCCTGCCGATGCGATTGAGAAAACAGATATGCCTAATCTAAAAAAAATCAGTAGTCTTGGTGCTTATAAAAGAGCCTATGTGGGTGGTGAAAAGGGGCAATATTCGCAAACGCCTACGATTTCGGCAGTGGGTTATAATAGCTTATTAACAAGTACTTGGGTAAATAAACATAATGTCTGGGGTAACGATATAAAAAAGCCTAATTATCATTATTGGAATATTTTTAGATTGTTGAAAAGCCAATATCCAGCCAAAAAAATAGGCATTTTCTCTACTTGGTTAGATAATAGAACAAAGCTTATTGGCGAATCTTTAGCCAGTGCGGGCAATATCAAAATGGATTTTGTGGCAGATGGTTATGAATTAGACACCCTTACTTATCCACACGATAAACAAAGTGAATACATTCATAAAATTGACGAAAAAGTAAGCGATGAGGCCGCTAAAACCATTAAGGAAAATGCCCCAGACCTTTCGTGGGTATATTTAGAGTATTCAGACGATATGGGACATAAATATGGTGACAGCGAGCAATTCACTAAAGCTTTGGGCTACGTAGATAACCAAATCGGGAAAGTATGGGAAGCTATTGAATATAGAAAGAAGAACTTTAAAGAAGATTGGCTAATCGTGATTACTACTGACCACGGAAGAGATGCCAAAACAGGTAAAAATCATGGAGGGCAATCAGACAGAGAACGTACTACATGGATAGCAACGAATGCACCAAAACTGAACAATTATTTTCAGGAGAATCAGCCAGCTATTGTGGATATTCTCCCTACGATTGCTCGTTTCATGGGTTTAGAAATTCCGAAAGAAAATCTAGTTGAAATGGATGGTGTAGCATTAATCAATCCAGTTTCAGTGGCCAATCCAAATGCTGTTTTAGCGAATGATAGTTTACAAATTAGCTGGAAAGCTTTGGAGAAAAAAGGCGAAGTAAAAATCTGGCTGAGTACAAGTAATCATTTTGAAGAGGGCGGAAAAGATATTTATGAATTAATTGATACTGTACCAACAGCAAAAGAATCTTTGAAAATTGATGTCAGTACAAAAAAATCGTCCATCTACAAAATATTGATAGAAGGACGATATAATACTGTAAATCGCTGGGTATTGGTGAAGTAAGTTTCTTACTTCACCAACTGTTTTAAAACTCCAAGTTTTCCAGTATTTCTAGTAAAAATCATGTTTTTTGATTGATTGGCTGATTTAACCACCATCATATCTCTGACATCACCATTAATACTCAAGCCCGTAGTTTGATAAGGGACTGAGGTGAATTTCCCATGACCATTGCCTAACAAAACAGAACCTATTGAGGCATCATTCCTTCCTAATTGAACACGCCAAGGATAAAAATTACCAGCTACTATAATGTCTTTATTTCCATCATGATTAAAATCATCTATCATGATACTTGTCACCAAAGAAGCTTGAGCTGCTAAAGGTAAGGTTCTCGCCACAAATTTTCCGTTACCTGTATTTTCAAAATAGGTTGTGCTGAGGGTATTAATCTTTAATGTTTTAGCATCTTTGAGTTGCTCGGGTGATAATAATTTCTCTAACGTTGCATCCGCATATTCTTGATACTTCAAGAATTTCTTACGAACCGAAGGCATTTGATTAGCCAACTCATCAAGCGAAGCCAAAGGATAACTTTTTCCTTGAATATAATAGCAAATCAGTGGTTCAATGGTACCATTCTGGTCAAAATCACCATAACAGAGGCTCAATGGTTCTTTTTCAGAGGCTTTGAATTGGGTATTTTGCCCTAAATTCCCTGCTATCATATCCAAATCGCCATCGTTATCCATGTCTTCTATTATTAGCTTTGTCCAAAAACCATCAGTATTCTCTAATCCATACTTGGATGTAGCATTCACCAACTGTCCTTTATGATTTTCATAGATAGTAATGGGCATAAATTCTCCTGCAATAATTAAATCTAACCACCCATCATGGTTAATGTCTGTCCACGAAGCAGTATTCACAATGCCGGGTTGCCTTAATGTTTGCTCTTTTTGTTCAGATGCATACTGAAATTTAATATTTCCATTTTTGCTCTCATTCCTCAGCAAATAACAATAGTCAGCTTCTGGAAAACTATTTGGCATAGAGCGTCCTCCTACAAAAACATCAATATCACCATCTTTATCATAATCTGCTACTGCTACACAACTTCCATTACTTGTCAAATCTGGCAATGCTTTTTCAGTTTTAGTAAAAATGCCTTTGCCATTGTTGATATACAATTGGTCTTGATACACTTCATGATGTGCATCGAATTCTGTTCCTCCTCTTGCAATAAATAAATCTAGGTCTCCATCCTTATCAGCATCCAAAAAGCTCATCCCCATATCTTTGGACAATGTTTCTTTATCCCAAGGTTGAGCAGCACTTCGCTGAAAGCCTCCACTAGCATTTTGCAGGTATAACTCCCCTGAATGCACTTGGTTTCCTCCTACAAAAACATCTTCTAACCCATCTCCATTTACATCTCCTTTAGCCATAAATGGTCCTTGCTTAGAAATCTGATAAGGTAAGAGTGATTGATGCTTGAAATCGACATAAGGCGTTTCTTGATGCGTATATGAAAAACCTGCGGAGGTTGAATTATCCGCAAACCAAAAGGTAGGTTTCAGAGTTTTTTCGCCATGAATCCTAGCCGTATTGCTATGAATAGTGATAGCTGTATCAGCCTTAATATTATTCAGTTGCGTTTTTTTCCCATTAGTCCAATATATTTCTAATGATTTTATGGTTGTATCCTTTCCTAATCCAAAATGTAATGATGGCTCAACACTGCTCTGAAAGCCGTGTGAAGGATACATTTCCTGCATTTGGGTTGAATGCGCTGTTTTCAGTATCACTTTTGCACCTAATCCAAAATGATTCCCTCCGCTATCCCTCAAATGCAGTTTAATATAATGATTAGTTGAAACTTGTCTGCTACGATTCTCATAAACCATAGCGGGCGAATTGCTGTTGCTGACAACCAAATCTAAGTCTCCATCGTTGTCTAAATCTGCATAAGCTGCACCTGTACTGATAGAAGGTTCATTCAAACCCCATTTTTCTGTTATATTTTGAAAGACCAAGCCTTCTTTACTATTTCTATTATTTCTATTCAAAAAGCAATAATTACTAATTTTGGTACTTGACATCTTTTTAATCAACTCCCAAGTATTAATTTTTTGCCCCAGTGCTTTGGCTTTATTTACTTCTTCCTGATACGTATATTTCAAGAAATCCATGCTAGTGAAATCTCGTAAATAGCCATTGGTAATGTATAAATCTTTGTTACCATCATTATCTAAATCACACACTAGCGGACTCCAACTCCAATCGGTATTAGACATTCCTGCTAGTTGCCCTATTTCACTAAATTGTGGAATACCTTCCCTATTGTTGCCAACATTCATCTGCAACATATTGCGCATATTCTGATGGTGAAAACCACTATCTACTAATAATTGATAGGTATCGTATTCATCTGGTCCTTTTAATAGTTTCTGCCTACGATTATCCTCTGGAAGCATATCTAATGTCACAATATCAGCATTTTGGTCATTGTTGAAATCAACAATATCCGACCCCATCGAAAACTTAGAAATATGCCCAATACTTTTCTTCAATATCTCAGAGAAATGTCCGTTTTTAAGGTTTAGGTATAAAAAATCTTGCTCGTTATAATCGTTGGTTACGTACAAATCCGCCCAACCATCATTGTTTACATCGCCAATGGCAACACTCAACCCAAAGTTCAAACCACTTCCATTAATCCCTGCTTCGTCGCTTATATCTGTAAAATATCCTTTGTCGTTTCTGTATAACCTATTGCCAAATTTAGGATGTCTCGTTTTTCGTAGCTTTTCAGTATTAAAAAATGCATTATAAAACATATCTGCATGATTGACCATAAACATATCAAGGTCGCCATCATGGTCCATATCAAAAAAAGCCACCTGTGTGGTAAATGTACCAACGGCATCTAAGCCATACTTTGCCGCACTTTCCACAAAAGTGGGAACACCAATTTTGCTTCCAGTATTGATATACAGTTCATTTCTTCGGTCTTCGTCAGTACCCGACCCTGAGTAACAAACATAAATATCAAGCTTTCCATCGGCATTGATATCCACCATTGTCACTCCTGTTTTCCATTTCTTTCTACCAGCCACCCCTGCAATATCTGTCACGTCTTCAAACTGAAAAGCTGCTTTATCTGATTTCCCTTTGTTGAGATATAGTTTATTCGAAACCATATTTCCTGAAAAATAAACATCAGGTAGTCCATCATTATTTACATCGCCGATAGCAACCCCGCTACCATTGTATAAATATTGATATTCTAATACATTTAATTGTTCATTTTCTTGAATTTCATTCACAAACGTTATTCCCGAATCTTCGGGTTTTACCAGATGAAACAAAGGTTCGTCTGAGGACTGCTTACAAGCATATAAAACAAAAGGTACTAACAAAAGAAGAAGTCGCTGTATCATTGTAAAAAAGCCAGAATATTGAAAGAGGTTATCAAGAATTAACTTTATAGCATGTTAGTCCTTAATAACCTCTTTAATTAAATAAATTCAACTATTAAAACATTGAAGCTGTTTAAACTTTCCCTTTCGGGTTAAACTAAGTCTTTTAGAATACTTTCACCTCAGAAACGGAAAATTTAAACAGCTTCATTGAAATAATTACCACCCTGCTATTTGTTTAGCCGCTGGGTTTTTATCTATTTCTGATTGTGGAATCGGTAACACATATAATTTAGATGGGAAACTTCGTGTCTCAAAAGCATACTTTGTATAAGTAAGCGTATTACCCGTTTTAGTCACTTTCATCCCATACAAAGGTCCATTCAATAAGCTTTCAGCTATTTTCCATCGACGAATATCAAAGAATCTGTGTTCTTCAAAGGCTAATTCAATTCTACGCTCATTTCTGATTTTAGCACGCATTTGTTCTTTTGAAAGTCCTGCTTCTAAATCTGGCATTCCTGCTCTTTTTCTGATAGCATTGAGGGCATTATATACCGTTGCATCAGGACCAGATGCTTCATTTTTAGCTTCTGCATAATTCAATAAAACCTCTGCATATCTCATAAAAATCCAATCTTGGTCACTACTTTTTGTATAAATAACATATTGCTCTTCATGAAATTTACGCAGGATATACCCTGTTTTAGTATCTTCAGGCTTACCAGTTACATCTCCTCCGCCAGGGAACAATTCTATTACTTTTCCACGGAAAGTAGAACCGTTATGTACTACTGTTGCTTCAAAACGAGGGTCAAGATTCGTATAAGGATCAGTTGGTTTATATAAAGGAGAAGTAGTTTGAGACTTTCCATCAATCATCTCGTAAGAATCTACGAAATTCTGAGTAGGTACATTACCACCCCATCCTGCATCACTACCTCCTTTGAATGAAGGTGGTGTATTAACAACATCAAATCCGTTATTCAATCCATAATGAACTTTATCAGGTGCTTGAAATTTCTTCGCAAATATAACTTCATTATTGTTCTTTACAAGAAACAAGGTTCTATAATCACTAAACAACGTATAGTCAGTATTAATTACTTTATTGGCCGCATCTGCCGCCGCAGCCCAACGTTCGGCATATAATAACACACGACTTTTTAATGCATTTGCCGCCCCAGATGTTGCTCTACCTGCTTCAATAGCTCCTTTTTTAGGTAATAATGAAGCCGCCTTATCCATATCGCTCAAGATAAAATCTACCACTTGGTCATAAGTAGCTCTCGGTAATTGGAAATTATCATTAAGTGTCAAGCTTTTACTGATTAATGGTACTCCTGTAGGTTCGCTACCTGTAGATTTCTGTCCGTATAATCTCAAAAGTTCATGATAAATAAACCCTCTTAAAAAGTAGGTTTCTCCCAAAAGTCGATTCCTCAGGGTTTCATCTTTTAGTCTTCCAAGGTTCTCTAAGGCAACATTTGTTTTTCTGACTAAGGCATAATAATCACCCCATGTTTCACCCCAAGGAGTTCCAGAAGGTAAAAAATTACCCGATTGTAACTCGTTAGAATGCGTCCAAGGCATACACACTTCGCCATCATCCGAAACACCATCTAACAAATAAAGCCCCTTTGCCCAGCCTTGGTAGTTGCGGTCAAAGCCTGAAGGCATTCGTCCGTAAATGGCATTAACAAACTGTGTTGCTCCTTGTGGGTCAGTCCAAACTGTTTCTTCTGTAAGCGAATCTTTAGGCACTTGGTCTAAGATACCGCTATCACAACCTAAAAGTATTGAGATGCACGCCACTAGCGTACATTGACGTAATATTGTTTTTTTAATAATTATATTCATCTTGATGTCTTCTAAAATTTAAAGTTTACTCCTGCATTCCATATTCTGAATTGTGGGTAATCCCACCCTCTACCACTTGCATTTTCAGGGTCATAATTTTTTATCTTCGACCACGTAGCAATGTTATTGGCATTGACATAAATGCGTAAGCCTTTAATGAATTTTTGCTTTAATTTATCTACAGGAAGATTATACGCCAATTCTATATTTTTAAGACGTATATACGAGGCATCTTTCATCCAGAATGAAGATTCACTGTGGTTAAGGTTACTCACATCAATTAGTACACGTGGCTCACTGGCATTAGGGTTTGTTGGCGTCCAACGATCCAAATTTGATTGCAAAGCACCCGCCCCTACAAAAAATGGCCATGCACCTTCGCCTGCATAATATTGGTTCACATTGGTAGCTCCTTGAAATAGGAATGAAAATTCAAAGTTTTTGTATTGTACGTTACCGTTATATCCAAAAATAATTTCTGGCGTATTAGATTTTCCGATAGGTACTCTATCTAGGTCGTTTATTTTACCATCTTTGTTGATGTCTTCAAAACGAATATCGCCAGGGGCCGTCTTTCCTATTTGGGTTGGTGCGTTATCAACTTCTTGTTGAGTTTGGAATATTCCTATCGCTCTAAGTCCAAATTGTGTATTAAGTGGTTGACCTGTTCTCTTGATGTTTGGATTTTCTGAATCAGCTTCATCAATGAAAATAATTTTGTTTTTCACAAAAGTGAAGTTTCCACTCATCGAATAACGTAAATCTTTGTTTACTCTATTCTTATGACCTACGGTTATTTCAATCCCTCCATTATTAACTTTTGCTAGGTTTTCAATAGGTAATCCAATACCCAAAAGACCCGGCACTGAAAGGTTTCTATCGGCTAGAATATCGCTTCTTTTATCAAAGAAATAGTCAACACTGGTCGTCAATTTACCTTTCCAAAACGTTCCGTCAACACCAATATTAAGTTTTTTAACAGTTTCCCAGGTTACATCTGGATTAGACAAACGCCCTTCATCAATCCCCGGTTGTACGTTTCCATTACCAAAAACCGCTGAACTATTGACATAGTAAGATTGTAGATAAAGGAATCTTTGGCTACCCAAACGGTCGTTTCCTAAAATACCGTAAGACCCACGAATCTTTAGGTAATCAATCGTTGAAGATTCTTTCAAGAATGACTCTTGTGATATTACATACCCTAGCGAAACTGAAGGGAAAAAGCCCCAACGTTTTCCTTTAGCAAACTGCTCTGAACCATCGGCTCTAAAACTACCTTCAATCGTATATTTGTCATCGTAAGACCAATTAAATCTACCTACAATCCCTTGTCGTCCACTACTTCCCGAATAACCACTATTGTTACGGTTGGCGGCCGCACCAAAATTCAGCTCATCAATCCCTAAATTATAGCCATCTCTAGACGCCCATAATGAATTCCATGATTGTTTTGTTTGTGTATATAATAATAACCCTGATAATGCACTTAATCCAATCGTCTTTTTGTAGTTCAAGTGTGTTTCTAACGTTATCGATTGGTCATCATAATTTCTTTGTTCCAACAAACTAGCACCCTTTGCTCCTTCTACAAAAGTTCCATCTGGGTTTCTGCTATAAAATGGAATTTTTGTAAAAGTCCAGTTTTTATCTCCCGTAAAAGTTTTGTCGTAAGCTGCTATTCCTTTTATTGATAGACCAGGTATAAATGGCAATTGTTGCTCT
Source organism: Arcicella aquatica (assembly GCF_034928825.1). Classification (NCBI taxonomy): domain Bacteria; kingdom Pseudomonadati; phylum Bacteroidota; class Cytophagia; order Cytophagales; family Flectobacillaceae; genus Arcicella; species Arcicella aquatica. The sequence goes on from NZ_JAYFUL010000002.1 coordinate 169,327, forward strand.
AATTCTATTCTCCCTCTGAACGACTGTATGCCAGTTTTTCTGTATCCATTATCAGGTAAGGTTAAATAAGACGGTCCATTAGAATACTGTCCGTTCGACCATTGGATAGGTGCTCTATTGGGTGGCGTTCCAGACATCCAACGAAATACCTCTGTTGATGCCACATTATTAGTTTTTTCATCTCTACCAGAAATATCAAATGATAGCTTGGTAGTACTGGTAACATTAGCATCAATATTAGTCCTAAAATTGTATCTATCGAATACGTTTGAAGGAATGATACCTTCTTGTTTTAAATAACCAAAGGAAGTAGCATAGCGTATTTTATCCGACCCACCTGAAGCTGATAGGTTGTAACTACGCATTAAAGCACTTTTTTTCAATACAGAAAACCAATCGGAATCTGGATGTGTATCAGGACTTGAATGTGTGCGATACTTCTGTAAGTCGTCTTCGGTATAAAGTGGAGATTTTCCTTCATTAGCCAAAGCTTCATTATATAATGATGCAAATTCGTATGAATTCAGAAATTGAGGGTTTCTGGTTCTTTCTTGTATCCCTATGTTAGAAGAAAAATTGATTTGCATTTTTCCTTCTGCACCTCTTTTAGTAGTCACAAGAATTACACCGTTACCCGCACGAATCCCAAAAACAGCAGCACTTGCAGCATCTTTCAAGATAGAGAAAGACTGAATTTCACTAGAATTTAACTGGGCAAAATCGCTAGAAGAACGCACAATTCCATCAATAACAAAGATTGGCGAAGCATCTCCTGTAGTACCAATACCTCTGATATAAATATTAGAAGCATCTTTGCCCGGTTCCCCTGAACGCTGCGTAGCAATAAGCCCTGCGGTTTGTCCAACTAATGAATTACTAAGGTTTGGAGAAGGATTCTGACTTATTTCTTTGGGTGTTACGACAGACACTGCCCCAGAAATTTCACTTTTCTTTTGTGTACCATAACCTACTACAATTACTTCATCAAGATTGCCAATATCTGCCTTTAAAACTACATTCAGTGAAGTTTGCTTGCCAACAACAACTTCGCTTTTTAAATATCCCACAGAAGTAAATACCAAAACGGCTTGTTCATTGGGAATCGATAATTTGAATTTTCCACTTGGGTCGGTAGTAGTTCCTCTGCTTGTTCCTTTTATTAAAATACTTACTCCAACAAGTGCTTCCCCCTTATCATCCGTGACAGTACCCGTTATTACATCCTCAATTTTTTCGGACTCTTGTACGGTACTGATTTTGTTTTCTGAGGGAACTTCGTTTTTTCTTTTTAAAAGAATTTGCTGTCCTGATACTTCATAATTAATACTTAATGGAGATAAAAAGTCAGTCAAAACCTCAGAAAGTGGCTTGCCTTCTGCATCAATTGAAACCTTTCTTTTTGATTCAATCAACTCGGGACTATACATAAAATTGATTCCTACTATCTTTTCAATTTTTTGTAAAACATCCTCTACTTCATTCTTTTTCAAATGGAGCGTCACTCTCTTGTTCAACAAATCTTGAGCTTTAGTATCATGAGCAAATGAGAAGCTCATGCACAAAACAGATAAAGCGATTTGCAGTAAACTGATTTTCATGATTTTTCGTAAAATTTGATACGATGGTAACTTTTTTTTCATACTTTTGAATAATTTGTTAGTTGGAAAGAATTGGCAAAGGAATCCCCTCATCCATTTCTGGATGTTTGTGTCGAAGCAAAGCGAAGGGGACATTCTAGGTGAATGATGCGTCAACATCGTTCACCTTTTTTATTGATTATGTAGTACTCATGTTAAATTACTTGCAAGGTTTACCAGAAATAATAATTTGCCCATCCGAAACCTCATAGCTAGCTTCTGTAATCGAACAAATCCATTTTAGTTTTTCAAAAAGAGGTTCATCACCCAATTTTGCCGTAATGCTACATTTAGACATTACTTCTTCGTCATAAACAATATCTACTCCATACGATTTTTCAAGGATGCTAAATACCTCTGAAATAGGGGTTGCATTAAACTCAAACTTCTGATTTTCAATAGGTAATGTTAATATCACAGGATTATCCACAATAGCTTTCACTAGCCTGATTTCCTGACGTTGGTAGATAGCCTGTTGATTAGCCGTTAAAACCATCCCCGTTAGTTCTCTATTATTTTTGAGCTGTGAAGCACTTTCATCATGTTGGGTAAAAACCGATACTTTCCCTGTTTTTACAATTACCCGAATGTCTTTATCTTTTCCAAAAGCCTTTATGGTAAAACTTGTCCCTAGCACCTTGGTAATCAATTCATTGGCATATACAAAAAATGGACGTTCAGGATTTTTAGCTACTTCAAAAAAGGCTTCCCCTATTAAATAAACTTCTCTTTTGGTACCATTAAATGCTTTCTGATAACTTAATCGACTATCTTTTTGTAGGATAATTGAACTCCCATCAGGCAACTGTACCAGCTTACTTTTTTTTCCATCATTAATCACCTCCACAAGCTCATTATTAGCTTTTGCATCAGAAGTATGTTTTTGGTATAACGCATATTCTTGTTTTGCTTCATTCTTATTCAACAAAAACCAACTTACACCTATCAATACGATAATAGAAGCTGCTACTGCCCAATATCTTGTCCAAAGCGGAACCACCTCAGATATTTCTACTACTTCTTCTAGTAAATGCTCTTGTTTTTTAGCTTCGGTGAGTGCTTTCTGAATCTGAGAATCAATATATTGGTCTTCCAAATCAACAACTTCCCCTTGTATCGACAATAAGAAATCTCGGGCATGTTCTACAAGTTCCTTTCTATCTATATCTGCTGCTATCCAAGATGTCCAGTAAGCACCATCTTGTGAATTTCTATCAAATACCCAAGTCCTGAAACTTGGATTTTCCAATAGCTCTTGAAATTCTTTATTAGTTATCATAAAATGCTTGAAATAGCTGTTCTAATGCTAACATCCCAAAAGAGGGCACTGGATACTCACAAAAAAGACAATTTTTTAATAAAATTATACAAATCTTTTTTTTGACTTCGTATTCCACTAATTATCAAGCCTTTCGGTTTGCTAAAAACCAATTTTAAAATGCTATTAAGGGAGATATCATGAGGGAGGACGTAAAATATCAGAAAGTAAACCAGCAGAATAGTAATAACACAAGTTCCCAGTTTTCGCGAATAGTGGCTAAAGCTCTCTGGATAGTATTACTGACAGACTGTGGTTTTATTTGAAGTAATTGAGCGATTTCCTCCACCCGAAGGTCTTGGTAAAATCGAAGATACAGGATTTCGCGTTGCCTTTCTGGCAACTGTTTTAACGAAGACGATACTTTGCTATTGATACTATTAGAGGATTCTTCTGCGATAAAAGAGATTTCAGAAGAATCCTCCACATGAATATCGTTAAAATCATCTTCTAAAGGCACAGCCTTGAAAAGTTGTAAGGTTTTGAAAAGTTGGTTTCTAAAAGCCCTTAATAAATAAAATTTTACAGATTCTACTTCATTGAGAGAAGCACGGCGAATCCATAGTTTTATCAATAGGTCTTGAATAGCATCTTCAATGATTTGATTGTTGGATGTAAACTTTCTGCCATAATGCACCAACGTTTTATAATATTGCTTAGATAATTGTGTAAAAGCCACTTCGTCACCTGCTCTGAAATGATTCCAGAGCAATTGTTCTTGCGATAGTTGTGTACTTTTTATGGGGTTGGTCATTTTTTAAGCAATATTTACACGAAATAACCAACAATATCTAAAAATAACAATACTTTATGTTATTCTCTGTCCATTTATCTTAGACAAAGTGCTATAAATAAATTCTAAAACCTATTTACTTTACTAAATCTTGCTCATCAATCATTCGCAAATAGAGTGTATAATCTACAAAATCCTAGGCTTCAATACTATTCAGATTGTCATTTAAATCATCGATTATGTAGTATTAATCCTCTATCTCAACATCTTCAAGAATATAATTTAATTCGTTTACGTTGTTAGTATTTAGCCTGAGCCTCCCCTTGAAACTATGGATTTCGTCAGTTTTAAAATGATGTGCTTTGGCAAATTTTAACTGAATCATAGATTCTGGACCAGCTTTACCACAAAAAAAGCACATTGCCATCGGATTTTGTGACACCACAAATGTGCCTTCAGTATCAATAGGAATGGTATAACCCTTAATAATCAATTCTCTGCCATCAAGTACTGCTACTTTCGGTCCAAAAGTCGGATAAAGGAAAAACATCCCTAATTCAATATTAAGTCGTTTCTTAAAACGCACATCCTTCAAATCATTCCATGTTATTCTTTTAGTGTCAAATCCCTGTGCAGTAGCAAGCTGGATACCTGCTAAAAGCATTGCTATAATAATTATTTGCTTCCCCATGTCTCGTAAGTTTTTCTTCAAAAATACAATATTATTTTAATTGCAACTACGTTGCAATTAAAATAATTAACTACATTTGCATCATTGTTGCAAAAAAAATACAAATACCACAATATGTTAACAGCTAAAAATTTATCAAAAACTTATGGCAACCACACCGCACTGAATAGGCTGAATCTAACAATACAAGCAGGAGAAATATTTGCTTTATTAGGGCAAAATGGTGCTGGAAAAACGACTACAATCAATCTATTTCTAGGCTTTATTAGCCCTAGTAGTGGCTCAGCTAATATTAATGGAATTTCCGTGGCAGATAATGCCCTAGAAACTAAAAAGCACTTAGCCTATATCCCCGAAACGGTAATGTTGTACCCCAACCTAACAGGCATTGAAAACCTTGATTTCTTTAGTGCATTAGCGGGCTTTTCGTATTCAAAAGAGCAATTGAAGTCTTTTTTAAGTAAAGCAGGACTTCAAGAAACTGCCCATCACCAAGATTTAGGAGGTTATTCAAAAGGCATGCGTCAAAAAGTAGGCATTGCCATAGCCATTGCTAAAAATGCCAAAGTTTTGTTGCTTGACGAACCTACTTCTGGATTAGACCCAAAGGCATCAAACGAATTCTCGGATATTATCAAAGAACTTTCAGCCAATGGAACCGCCATTTTGATGGCTACACACGATATTTTCCGTGCCAAAGAAGTAGCACACCGCATCGGTATCATGAAAGAAGGCAACTTGGTTTCGGTGATTGATGCCAAAGATATTTCAGCTAACGAGTTGGAACAGTTGTATTTGCAAACAGTATAAAATCAAATAATTTTCATCCTAACAAAGCCCACATGAAACATCTCTTTACTATATTATTGATATTGACCTCTATTTACCTTCAAGCGCAAATCACCACGGGAAAAGTTACTGACACCAACACTGGTGATAAAATATCGGGAGCTACTGTCAAATTTATCCATTCAGAGAAAGGCACAATTACAGATATCGACGGGAATTTCAAACTTGCAGGCAAAGGCGCAATATTGGTCTCATTTATAGGGTATAAAACCTATCAGATAAAAGCCAATGGTGGTTTCCTTACTATTGAACTAACTCCTGAAACAAAAGAATTGCAAACGGTTGAAGTATTAGGCAGAGTTGCCAAAGACTACAACAGCGAATACTCTTTTTCAGCCACCAGAACATCGGCTTTGAATAAAGATATTCCACAGTCTATTTCTACCGTGACCAAGGAATTAATGGCAGACCGACAGGCCTTTTATTTAGCCGATGCTGTAAAAATCGCTAGTGGGGTAATTCCTTCAAGTTTTTATAATCAATATACCATCAGAGGAATTAGTCAAAACGAAGAAGGACAAATTATCAATGGGATGCGTACTCGTCAGTACTATTTCTTGCAACCTTTGACAACAAACATCGAAAGAGTTGAAGTAATAAAAGGGCCTGCTAGTGCTACTTTTTCATCGGTAGATCCTGGCGGGAGTATCAATTTAGTTACTAAAAAGCCTTTGGCAATTGATAGAAAAGAAGTAAGTATGAGCGTAGGTAGTTTTAGTACTTTTAGAGGAACCCTTGATTTTACAGGGCCATTGAATGATGCTAAAACATTGTTGTATAGAGTAAACGCGGCTTATCAAGAAGCTAGGTCATATAGAGATTTAGTAGGTAATAAATCTGTTTTAATATCTCCTTCATTCAGTTATATTCCTAATAACAAAACAGCTATCAATGCCGAATTAATTTTCAGCAATATGAATGGCAACTTAGACCGTGGGCAGCCTATTTTTGGTGCAAAAGCAGGCGAAACTGATTTGAACAGTACACCAATTAGTCTGAATTTAGGTGCACCAAACGACTTCTTTAAATCAAAAGAGGTAATTATCATGGGAAATATTTCTCATAAGTTTACACCTAATATTAGCTTCAATACTTCTTATATGAAGCAGTCATGGACGGAAAACCTACAAGAACACCGTACGACCAATGCTTTTGCTGTAGATATTGCTAATCAACCTGTTAGTAGCTTAGCGGCCATGCAGTTTATTCAGCGTCAGCAGTATTGGAACATAGATAACCTAAACAGTTATTTCAATTTTGACTTTAAAACAGGTCAAGCAAACCATAAATTATTGGTCGGCTATGATTTAAACAGTTGGCAAAAATTAAAGGGCGGTGGACAAAATGCAGCAAGAGGATTCTTGCTCAACAATGGGACTGTAGCCAGCACGTTTGTCTTGGCAAATGCGGCTAACTACCAGACCATTACAGTTGATGGAAAAGTATTGCCCAAACCCAATGTCAATCATTTTGATTTGAATAATCCTACCTATACCATCAGAAACGTAGAAGACTATAATTTGAATGTACGTACGGCACTACCTCCTGCCCTCACTACCACCAATGCCATTTATATTCAAGAACAATTACAATGGAATCGATTTACGGTTTTGCTCAGTTTAAGAAACGAATGGTTTGAAGATATTACCAATTACCAAGCTAATAACCCATTAACTGTACAAAAAACTGCCCTATTACCAAGAATAGGCCTTACTTATGCTATCAACAAAGCTATTAATGTTTACGGTACTTATTTAGAAGGCTTTCAGCCGCAGTCAAACACTGTAACACTCATGCCACAAACGGGGTCATTGCCTGCTGGTAGTCAATTCGACCCATTGAAGAGTGATCTGAAAGAGATTGGTATAAAAACCGATTTGTTTAATAATAGAGTTAGGCTTAATGTGGCAATATACGAAATCAATCAAAAAAATATCCTTATGAATGCCAACGACCCTACGAATCCAGACCTACTGGTAACTCGTGGAGCAGAAAGAAGTCGTGGATTAGAGTGGGACATTGCAGGTTATATTAATCCGAATTGGCAAATTAATGCTTCATATAGTTACATAGATGCCATCATTATCAATGACAGAGACGAGTCGTTGATTGGTGCTCGGAAACAAAATACGCCTAAAAATAGCTTCAATGTTTGGACTCGCTACAATTTTAAATCAACTTCTGTTTTACAAGACCTAGGAATTGGTTTTGGCTTACAACACCAAGGCAATAAAATACCGTGGTTTACACGTGCTTTTGAAGTGCCCGCTTTTACCGTTTTTGACGCCGCAGTGTACTACACTCCAAACAAGAGTAATGTACAGGTAGCATTAAATGCTGGCAATGTATTCAATACCACTTATTGGTTGGGTGCTCAAAACTATCTGCGTTTATTCCCGGGTTCACCTAGAAACACTACACTTACGTTGACCTACAAATTTTAAGAAAATATGTTATCTAGTGCTGAAATTTTAATCGCCAAACATTTTTGGAATACCGCCTTTAAAAATAAGGCGGTATTCACCTTGACTATTTTTATTGGCTTATTATTGATTTATGCAGCTTTTTCGGGCTGGATAAATTTTAAAAATCAAAATGAAATAAGCTCGAAATATCAAGAACAAGCCAGAAAAGATTGGCTAAGCAATCCCGATAAACATCCACATCGGATGGCACATTTTGGGCATTTTGCCTTTCGTCCAAAAGCTCCTTTAAGTGTTTTTGATTTTGGAATGGAAAGCTTTTATGGCAATACCATCTTTTTAGAAGCACATAAACAGAATAGTGTCAACTTTTCTGAGGCTAGCTTTTCTACAGGAATATTACGTTTTGGTGAAATTAGTATCGCTATGGTTTTGCAGATTCTATTACCCTTACTCATCTTTTTTCTTGGGTTTAGCGGTATTGCTACTGAACGAGAAAATGGTACTTTAAAGATACTATTGAGCCAAGGTATAAGCTGGAAACAACTAATAGTCGGTAAAAGTCTTGGAATTATTGGAGTAGTAATGACACTTTTTATTCCTATCATACTCACTACTATTTTTCTTTGGTGGTTGTTACAAGATATGAGTATTTCGCTAGATGAAACCATCAGGCTCTTATTGCTTATTCTGGTATATTTTATCTATTTGGTCATTTTTTGCGTGATAGCCATATTGATATCTGCCATTAGCAAAACCTCAAAAACAGCTCTCACATCATTGATTGGCATTTGGTTAATGCTTACTATTGTACTTCCCAGAGGTTCCCAAGCCTTGGGTGCTTACTTATATGTGGCTCCTTCAAAAGTAACATTCAATGCGGCGATCGAAAATGACATTCTAAAAGAAGGCGATAGCCATAACCCCGACGACCCACATTACAAAAGTTTAAAAGATTCCCTCTTACGAACGTACAAAGTTGATTCTGTGAATAAACTCCCTTTCAACTATAGTGGTTTTGTGATGGCAGAAGGTGAAAAAATTAGTGCTACTATTTACAGTAAACACTTAGATAGATTATTGGCTATTTATGAACGGCAAAATAGTTTTTCTAAAGCAATGGCTTTTTTAGACCCTTTTATGGCGATAAAAAACCTTTCTATGGCTCTTTCGAACACTGATTTTGCTTCATACATAGATTTTCAGCAACAAGCAGAACAATATCGCTACAAAATGGCTCAGGAAATGAATGCCCTTCAAATTAAATACATCAGTAATAAAAAACCTCCTGTCGACCAGCCTTATAAAATTGACAAAAAGCATTGGGCTGAAATACAAGAGTTTGAATATAAATCCTCGGGCGTAGAAACCGTTTTCAGCAACGAAATTATTTCTATCATTGCCTTTATTTTTTGGATTGGGCTATTACTATTTTTTATCAGACTTCTATCTAAAACCCTAAAAGCAATTTAATATGATAGTTTTAGTATTTAAGAATTTTGTACGGTCAAATGGCGTAAAAATTGGTTTGATTTTTTTATTGGTAGCTGGTATCATTAGTCTTTTTATAGGTAAGCAATTTATAAAAAAACAGCAACAAAGTGTTGTTGAAACAGAGGCTTATCAAAAAGAATATATTGAAAGAAATGTAAATTTCCATAAAGATGAAATAGGACTTTTATTATACTACTTAAAATTCTCGTTGGTCAATAATACCCTCCCTATTAATGGGTTGTCAATTGGTCAACGAGATGTAAATCCATCTATCCAGAGCATCACAATTCGTGGTTTAGAAGCACAGAAATATGATGCTGATTTGAATAACCCCAATAACCTTTTACTTGGCAATATTGATTTTAGTTTTGTGTTGATTTTCCTATTCCCACTACTCATCATTGCTTTCACTTATAATATTATTTCTGAAGAAAAAGAAAATGGTACTTGGCGAATAGTGGCGATACAAAGTAAAAATCCTTTTTTGTTTGTGATCCAACTATTTTTTGTCAGATTGCTAATCCTTATTGGTGCATTACTTTTCATACTTTTGTTGGCTATTCCTTTGTTAGCAATACCCCTCGAAAAAACCTTTTGGGCATTTTTGAGTATTTCTATTTTATACATTTTATTTTGGTTTGGACTTTGTTTTTGGGTGGCATCTCTCCAAAGGAGTTCTAACACAAATGCGGTTATTCTACTTTCTGTTTGGATATCCCTCATCATTATTTTACCTGCTACCGTCAACAATTATCTGATTAACAAATATCCCGTGCCCGAAGCCCTAGCAACAACGGTGAAACAACGAAAAGGATATCATGAAAAATGGGATATGGATAAAAACTTAACGATGAATAAGTTTTACGCACATTATCCACAATTCAAAAAATATCCATTGCCTAACAAAGAATTTAGTTGGCTTTGGTATTATGCCATGCAACAAATGGGTGACGATGATGCCTCGGCACAAGTAAAGGAATTACGACAAAAATTAGCACAACGTAATACTGCAAGTGCCAATATAGCACAGTTTATCCCTACACTACATACACAGCTTCAGCTCAATGAGATTGCTCAATCTAGCTTAGCTAATCAATTACACTTTATGGATGAAACTGGCAGATTTCACGAAAAAATGAGGCTTTATTTTTATCCAAAAATATTCAGTGAATTGCCTGTTGCTAGTGAAAAATGGAGCAAGTTTAACATAGAAACATTTAATGATAAAACAGTAGTAGGTAGTATGACATCCTATCTTTCTCTATTTGCCTTTACGTTACTTTTTAGCTGGTTGGGATGGGTGAATTTTAGGAGAAATATTTATTCGTTATAAATTCAGGTTCTATACTTATCAATGAAGCTGTTTAAACTTTCCGTTTCTGAGGTGAAAGTGTTGGATTTTTGGATTGATTTTTTCAAAATTTGCGAAGCATAGCATCGCTACGTTGAGTAAATTTTGGAACAAGCTATGCTAAAAGACTTAGTTTAACCCGAAAGGGAAAGTGTAAACAACTTCAATAATAATCAATGGACAATTTCAATATTGAACTTGTCCATTGATTTAAAACATAATCCATTTAATTCCTCAAATATCGCTCATCAATAATCTGCAAATGATGCGTACAATGTCCTAAAATAGCATAGCCTAAACCACGTACAGAAATGGTAAAACTACTAGCTACGCCCTTCTCTTCAAGCATTTTTTCATTAAAACTTTTGAATAAAGTAATAGTAGCTTTGCGGACAGCCGTAAATTCTTCTAGTAAATCTTGAATGGTTCTTTGACCAGCATTAGAGGTATCACCATATAATACTTCATCATAACCAGCCAAAGAAGTATTATCTTGACGGGCAAAGCGTAAAGCACGGTAAGCAAAGATTCTTTCTGTATCAATCACGTGACCTACCACTTCTTTGATAGTCCATTTGTTAGGCTGATATTGATAGTTTAACGTTGCTTCATCCAATGAAAGCATTTTTTGAATCAATATTTCTTGGTTGTCTTCTAGTCCTTTTAATAATTCAAGGGTATTTACTTTATTGATATAATTACTAAAAAGACCAAAATTTTCTTCGGATGATGGAGGTAGGATTTGCATGTTACTAGTTGTGATTGAGTGAATGAGTGAGCGGTCCGCCGCCGCGGTTGTGATTGTGAAATAACCCTTAGCTTTGTCAACTCTTAAAGAGTTGACAAAGCTAAAAAAATAATGAATTGTGATTAAGTAAATTAATTTTTAATGAATAATGCTAAAGTTAATTGACTCAATATTTAATCACTCAATCACAACTCACTAATTCACAATTTAAAAACTCACTCATTTACTAACTAATTTACTAATATATTCCGGCACAGGTATATCAAATTGCATTTTTGGATCTGGAATAGGGTTTTGTGCCTGTAATTTCAAAGGTAAAACGCCTGCCCAAACAGGAAAATCATAATCCTCTTCATCATCATTGGGTGGTCCTGTTCTTGTTTTTGCTGAAGCTTCTTCTAAAGGAAACGAAATAATCATTGTTTTCTGCATTTCACTTTTAGTGGGCAGACGAACATTATCCCAACGCTCTGCAATAAATTGTTCTGTAATGGCTGCTAAGGCATTCCACCGCTCGGTTTCGTCTGTAACCACTGTTCCTGGAGCAAACATAATTACAGACCGATAATTGACTGAGTGACTAAAAGCGGACCTTGCTAATACGAGTCCATCAATCAAAGATACACTAATACAAACGGTTCTGCCATCGGCAATGGCACGCATAAAATGACTGCCCACCGAACCATGAATGTATAATGTGTTGCCGATACGACCATAGCCTGTCGGAATACACATGGGTATTTCTCTTTCTACATAAGATACATGGCAGAAAAGCCCTTCATCTAAAATACTATGGATAGTTTCTTCAGTATAATCGCCTTTTTTTGCTGCACGGCTAATTTTTGTTCTTTCAGTAATTGGTAGTGTTGCCATATTTTTAATTGGGTTTACGGTCAATAATCTTTACAAATTTATATCTTTACTGGATTAGTTTAGTACTCCACAATTTCACATACAAGTAGTCCAGATGGAAATTCCTTATAAAACCTTACTTGACATCAGGAAGGATGCTTCTTTGCCTGTTTATGTACAAATAGCCAATGAAATCATCAAGAATATTCAATCTGGTATTCTGAAAAAAGGTACAAAACTGTTGAGCTCCCGACAAATGGCAGAGCTACTGGCACTGCATCGAAAAACAGTTGTAGCAGCCTACGATGAATTGTATTCGCAAGGTTGGATTGAGGTATTACCTAAAAAAGGCACTTTCATTGCTCAACATCTGCCCAATGTAAAGCCTATTCTATTATCGCAAAAAGACTTTCAGGAAGAAGGGAAAGATAATTTTTCGATGGATTTTCCTAAGAATAGCCACGTAAGAATTCCTATTGTTATTACGCAAAGACTAGCCTTTAATGACGGGCTACCTGATGTACGGTTAGCACCTAGAGACGAACTAGCTCGTTTGTATGCTCATTATATTAAGTTTGGGGAACCTTCTGTACTTAATTATTCCTCTGTATATGGCACATGGCGACTTCGTGAAACTTTTTCAAAAGTGTTGAATGAAACACGGGGCATGAATACAACCCCTGAAAAGATTATCACTACCAGAGGAAGTCAGATGGCTATTTATTTGGTTGGCTTAGCACTATTTGAAAAAGGTGATGAGGTAATTGTAGGTGCTTTAAATTACCCTGCTACTAATATGACCTTTGCTACTTTAGGAGCAAAAATCAACACTATTCCCATTGATGAGGATGGTATTGTTGTGGATGCCATTGAGGATATTTGTCTGCAAAAACCCATTAAAGCAATTTACGTTACTTCACATCATTACCATCCTACTACGGTGACGCTTACACCCGAACGAAGGATTAAACTATTGGCTTTGGCAGAAAAGTATCGTTTTTATATTATTGAGGATGATTACGATTATGACTTCCATTATGCGAATAGACCCGTATTACCCTTAGCAAGTGCCGACCGACATGGTTTGGTAGTATATATTGGTTCGTTTACTAAAAAAATTGCTCCTACTTTTCGGGTTGGGTATGTCGTAGCAAACCAAGAAATCATTGAAGAACTAGCCAAGCTTAGGCGTATCATAGACCGACAAGGTGATACCATTCTAGAATTATCTTTGGCTGATATGTTGGAAAACGGGACGCTAAAACGCCATGCGGCAAAAGTGTTGAAAATCTATAAAGAACGACGAGACTTTACTTGTGACTTATTGAAAAAGGAATTGGGGAACGTTATCGACTTTAAAATTCCTGATGGCGGTATGGCTATCTGGACAAAGTTTGACAAAAGTATTTCTTTGATAGACCTTGCTAAAAAAGTGGCTAAAAATGGACTTTATATCTCTGATGGGTCAGCATATCCTGATGAGAATGCTTGTAGAATAGGTTTTGCTTCCATGAATTTTAAAGAAACCGAAGATGCAGTGAAGATTTTGAGAAATGCTATTTGAGAATAGCATAGATCTAAAATAAATGCGACTCATCACGAATTTTCTCATAAAATAGTGAGTTGTGGTGGATTTGTATGTATTATCGTCTTGTCCTTACTTTTCTTGCCTTGACGCAAGAAAAGTAACCGCGCGGCGGACCGCAAAAGAAAGTCAAGAATTCCTAATCGCATCGGCGAACCGACTCGCTCCGCTCAAACAGTAGGAATTCATTGTCCATCAATCACAAAAAAGCGGTCTAAATTAGTTTTAGACCGCTTTTTGTGATTTTAAAATTCTTGATGACTCATGTTTCGGTAATTTTTGGTGCAAATTATACTCTCTACTTTTCCTTCATCAACTGAACAGGACCTAATAGGCCAGAAGGCATCAGTTTCCAGTCGGGCTTTATGGTTATATTAGTTTGTGTATAACGTTCATTAGCTGGCTTTTCTCGGTCACCTATTAGGCGATTCCTCCATGTATTGACCACTTCTATTTCTAATTCATTTCCTGTTTTTTTGAGTAAACCTTTTACAGCAACCCTAAAAGGCGGACACCACAATATACCCAAATCTTTACCATTGAGTTTTACTTTCGCAATCCCTACATCTTTTACTTCGCCTAAATCCAAAGCAATTTCGTCTTGTTCATTCTCAGCATCGAATTGGGTTTTATAAATGGCCGTTCCTGAATAATACTTGATTCCTTCTTCTGAACGACTTGTCCAATCGTACAATTTATCAAAAGTAATCCAGTTCGTTCCACCCCATTTAGGGTCAAAATATACTTGCCAAGGTTTATCTAAGGTTTGAGTTACTTCATAATTGGTAAAATTTGCTCCACTTTGATGTTCTTTAGAAGTCAGTTTTTTCCTGAAAACGACAAAAATAGAACCATTAGGGTTGAATTGAAGCGGAATACTGATTTGCCCATCAGCCACAGTGTATTCTTTCACAGGAGATATTTCACCAGTTACAGCATCCCAAAATTCTGGTAGTTTATCCCCAATTCTAAATTTTGCTGTTACTTGTGCTTTTTCTTTATTTTGACTACTGATAAAATAATAATCTATTGCTCCAGATTTGCGGTGGATGTAGTCAAAATTTTGTCCTGCTTCTTTATTAATCCATTCGCAATCAGCAAGAATATTTTTTGATTTTAATACCTCTTTGGCTTTCTTGCCCCAAACTATTGTCCCTTTGCCATATTGTTTTTCACCTGTAGCACTTTCTCCATCTCCCCAAATCTGCTGTACTATTTTAGCTCTCTCCAATTCAGCATTTGGGTATGATACTAAACTGGCTGTACTCAATGATTTTGTTCCAATAATCGTTGCTCCTTGTAATAACAATTGTTGTACTTTTTTTAGCGCCGCCAATGACAATATCCTGTGATTTGGCAATACCAAAACATTATACGAATCACCATGTGGCAACATGATTTTTCCGTCTTTTACTGATAATACTAACAATCTATCTTCATTAATTACATCATAATCATATTCGGGCAAAGCTCCTGCTGGGTCGTCTGCTTTATAACGTGCTAAGTTGGGGGCATGGTCACCGTAATAATACAACACATCGGCAACAGTCCTTCCTTCTTGCATCATATAATGACAACGACTGAGGTACTGAACAAATGCTGTAGAGTAATTCCACCAAGTAACATTTGGATTAAAATGTGTTCCCGCAAAATACTCTTGTCCGGGTAAGCCCATTTCTTTAGGCGAGCAAGTAAAAGTATGTAAATAAATCAAATTCAAGCCTGCACAAAATTCGTGGTCAGCACTGGGTTTCATATCTGCCCAGATGACATCGTTCCAATGCGGACCGATAGTCGTGAAAGACTCTGCCCCTACTAATTTCTTGTTATAGATTTTGGCAGCACTGGCAGCTTGTTTTACAAAAAAACGGTCAACATCTTTAGAGCGATGCGGTGATGGCGACCAAAACTCACTCATCATGATTTCTGAATGTCCATAGTTTTTCAATCCATCAAAAGGTCCTGCATGTGGTCCTGCCGATTCCGGTTGAATCCCGATGCCATATTTCTTAGCCCGTAAAGCAAATACACGATAATGATTATCCGAAATACAGTCACTCAAAGTTTTTCTTAAATCATTCAAAAAATTATTACTTGCCTCACGACTTTCAATAATTTTCCCAGCCAATACTGGTAAATATGGAACAGGGTCATAGCCCCTTCTTTTCCTAAATTCATGCTCGAATCCGTCTGACCAATTCATGCCACCAGCTTCAAAACTATCGGTTTGTAGATACCGTAAAGTTTTGCCTGCCATTGGTCCAATCATCTTTAACAAAGGCTCAACGTTGGTATCCCAATAGCGATTAAAATGTTTTGCACTAGTATAATCAATTACCCTCCCTTGCCATTTGCCACTAGCAGTAGAAACCTCCGCACCCGTAACCGTATATCCCATGCGTAAAATAAGCCAATTTCCTTTAGGCGCATTCCACAAGAGCTTACCATTTTTTACCCATTGCGAAACATTGATTACTTCTTTTTTCTGCGCATCCTCTTCCCCTTCGGTTGCAGGAATATCTATCAGCAACGGTCTGGTTTCGGGAACAGACCAACCTACTTCGCGGGTAGCGGCTTTATTCTCAAAATCTCTGATAGGTTTACGGTTTTTAATACCTTTATTGGGAATGGCTAATACAGCAATTTCTCTATAAAAATCTTCTTTGATATTAGGTTGAGCTAAAGTAATATCAACTAATTTCCCGCCTACTATGGGGGTTTCAGAAGAGATTACTTGTTTGGCAGCTTCGGTAGTGGTAATGTCGGGGCCACCTAAATTCCAGCCACTTTGAATACTGAGAGACATTACTAAACCCAATCGATTGGCTTCCTTAATGGCATGCACATATAGCACTCTCCAAGCCTTTGAGCCAAACATCGGTCCTTCTGGCACATCACCATTCCCTCGTTGATTATACCCTCCTGCATCAAAAATACAAGCACCGCTAAATCCCTTAGCTTTCATCTCTTCTAAATCTCGGGTAATGGCTTCTTTCGTAACGTTACCGTTGAGCCACCACCACCAACACCGAATACCATATTGTTGAGTAGGTTTCTGGAAAATATGCTCTACAATAGCAGTGGATTTTTGCTGTGAAAAACCCCGAAAACTTATTAAAAAACAAGCTATCAATTGTAAGAACAAGGATATTTTTTTATTGCTGTTTATCATAGAAAGGTTGTTTTAAAACAAACATTTAGCAAGCCTATTTGTAATGATATTGCTAGGGAGCGACTTTAAGCCACTCCCTAGCAACAATGAGGTTGTTTTAGCAAAGTTAATTTTAGCTACAGCCTCTTTTCATCAAGCACACTCAATGTTATTTCGTAGTAATCTGTGTTTCACGATATGGATATGGGAACTTCAGCGCGATTGTAGCAAATGAATTGGGTAATATATACGATTTTATAGCCTTTTCTTTAACAGCATGAGCCGTCATCACTGCTACTGCGTCGCCAGTACGCACTAAATCGAACCAACGGTGGTTTTCAAAAGCTAATTCTACTCTCCTTTCTTTCTTGATAGCGTCTCTCAAAGCCCCTTGCGACGTAATATCAGTCTGAGTTTTCACAGATAATCCTGCTCTTTGGCGAACTCTATTTAATAAATCAAAAGCTGTTTGATTGGGAAAACTAATTTCATTCAAAGCTTCGGCCTGCATCAGTAATACATCTGCTAAACGTGTTACAATAAAGTTATCGGCGGTATTATAACGCTCTAAATACGGAGGGTTAACGTACTTTTGGATATAGGGCACTACTTTTTTAGTAGTTGGGTCAACAAAAGTGGTATTAATAGAGGCAACAAATCGTTTGTCATTTGCTTCATAAGTATCCATAAGGTCTTGGGTAGGAATATTCCAACCCGCAGCAGCCCCAGAGGCTAAAGCAAAACCTGTAACGCTACTTCCAGCATTGAAAGGGGCAAATGAATAAGCAAAGTTGCTACTTTTGCCTCCTGGTCCTTCTACGTATTGAATTTCAAAGATAGATTCAGCTGTGTTTTTCTTTTTAAAATTGTCGGCATAATTGGCATTTAACTGATAGCCTCCTTCTGCTTCAATATTTTTCAATAAATCATTGGCAGCGGTATAATTCTTTTGAGTAAGATATACTTTTGCCAACAACGTTTTTGCTGCACCAGAGGTAGCTCTACCCAAATCTGCTGCTGCGTATTTGGCAGGCAGTTTGCTTGCTGCCACTGTAAAATCGTCGATGATGGCCTTATACACTTCTGCTTCGGCTACTCGTGGAGCAGTAGCGAAGGCTCCTTCTGGGGAGTTTACTTCTTTTAAAATCAAGGGGACATCACCAAATACTCTTGTTAAATTAAAGTAATAACTCGCTCTCAGAAAACGAGCTTCTCCCTCTAGTTGATTACGAGTAGCTTGGTCGAAAGTAGCTGATGATAATTTAGATAATAACAAATTACATCGACTGATTCCTAGATAACTTGCGCTAAAGAATGTTTGAAAATTGGAATTTTGGTCGTTCTCTCTGAACTCATCTAGTTCTTCTCGAATAGTTCCTGAGCGGTCACCTGTATTTTGCTGATACGAAGTATTATCAGAACGTAATTCAGCAAAAAGCCATAGTGTACCAGTATAGATTCCTTGCAACGGTGAATAAGCAGCATTTACTGCCTGAATGTATTGGTCTTTGGTTTGGTAAAAATTATCGACCGAACCATTGGTATCTGGCGTTAGTTCAAGAAAGGAGTCCTTGCATGCAACTAAAACCAAAGAAAGTAATAATATCGTTATTTTTTTCATTTCGATTCAGCGATTAAAATTTACAATTAATACCTACAGTATAAGTAGCCGCCACTGGGTAACTACCATAGTTTACACCCGGAGCTAGCGAATTGCTACCATTAAAACCTACTTCTGGGAATGAACCCGTATATGGCGAAACAGTCAAAAGATTTTGTCCTGATACATAAGCTCTTAGTCCTTTAAAGTATTTCTTAGGTTTGAAGTTGTAGCCAATCGTGACGTTTCTTACTACCATGTATGAGCCATCCACTACCCAAGCATCACTCGTATTTCTTGAAAAAGAATCTCCTGCTAAGGCAGAACCAGCACTTTGTACATTTCCATTTCCTTGATTATTAATGTCTTTATAAGCATTCACTACGTCGGCATGTAAATTGAAAACACCGTCTTGGTTGTAAGTAAAACGTTTATAAAAATCAAGGATTTGTCCGCCTTGCGAGCCATTTACTAGAATAGAAACATCTAGTTTCCCATAGCTAAAGCGGTTTGTCATGCCCCATGTGAAATTAGGATAAGGGTTACCGATAACTGTTTGGTCGTTAGCATCAATCTTTCCATCGTTGTTTACATCTACAAAACGTATACTCCCAATTGTCTGCCCAGCAGCACGAGGATACTTCGCTAGGTCGTCGGCAGTATTGAAGAAACCTCCCGCCTTTTTATATCCATAAAACAAACCCATTGGTTGGTCAACCATTGTTACACTACCATTATCTCCCGACTGTATTTTGGTTCTGTTACCTAAGTTGATTACTTTGTTTCTGTTGAAAGAAATGTTGAAATCAGTGTCCCAATGGAATTTACTTTTATTGACATTCTTACTACTCAATGAAATTTCTAAGCCTTGGTTACGGACATTCCCTAAGTTGGTAATCGTTGAGGAAAAGCCTGAAGATGAAGGAATATCTATGCTTTGAAGCATGCTTTCTGTAAATCTTTCATATAATTCAATAATCAAGCTTAACTTTCCTTTCAACAACGAAGCATCCAGACCAATATCTGTTTGTTTAGACTGTTCCCAACCTAAATTGGTATTTCCCAAAGAGTTGATAGCCTGACCCGTTACGATTTTCCCACCAAATACATAGTTATCCAATCCTAATAATCTTTGAGCCGTGAAATTTCCGATGTTGTTATTACCTGCCAAACCATAGCTTACTCTTAGCTTTAGGTCATCAATAATTTCGGATTTAGGAAAGAATTTTTCCTCAGATACTCTCCATCCTACAGAAGCCGAAGGAAATGTTCCCCAACGATTATCCAACCCAAATTTTGAAGAGCCATCTCTTCTGACAGTCGCATTAAACAAATATTTATCTTTATAAGCATAGGTTACTCTACCTAAGTATGACAATAAAGCAGCTTTACCACCACCAGCCGAAGCACTAACACCCGTAGCAATCGCCGAATTGATGGTCTGAATCACATCATCAGCATAACCATTTCCATTCACTGTGGTTGATTTATTAATCTCTTTTTGAGCAGAATAACCCACCAAAGCCGTAAATCTATGGTCTTTAATAGTACCGCTATAAGTAAGCGTATTCTCTGACAACCAGTTGAAAGTACGAGCAGAATAATTACTCCCTGTGGCCAACGTAGGCGGAGGATTACGGAAACCTCCTACAGTTGAAGGTGTAAATTTATCCTGTGTATCTATTAATAAATCGGTATTGAAAGTTGTCAAAAATTTTAAATTAGGCAGTATCTCAATTCCTAAATAGGTATTGGCGAGGGTACGAATGTTATTACCATAATTGGTAGTATTTACCAACATATTTACAGGATTGGCATTGTTAAAAAAACCAGCAGAGGTGATATTTGGTGTAAAGCTTCCATCTGCTTGATACACCGTAGGAAACGGACTATTCAAATACGATTGGGTAACAATGGCAGTATTAAAGTGTCCTTCTGTTTCGGCTAGATGTCTGATAGTAAACGAAGGAGAAATATTTAAACCAACGGTAATTTTTTTAGAAATATTGGCATCAATATTTCCACGAATAGAAAAACGTTGGAAATCGGTATTCAATAAAACACCTTGTTGATTAAAATACCCCAATGAAACCATTGAACGTAAATTTTCAGTTCCTTTGGTTATGGTAAGATTATAGTTTTGCATGGGTGCATTTCTACTAATTTCATTAAACCAGTTTGTCCCTGCCCCAATACTACTAGGATTACGATATGCCTCCGCAACAGTATTGATATCAAAAGGTACACCTTTTATAGCCGCTAGACCTTGTGCAGCATCTATTCTATTCTGAGCAAATTGTGCCGCTGTCATTACTTGTACTCTATTGCGGTCTGGTATTGTCTGCATACCCGTATAAGCACTAAATTCAATATTCGTAGCTCCTTGTTTGGCATGTTTGGTAGTAATCAACACAACGCCATTTGAGCCTCTTGAGCCATAAATAGCCGTAGAAGAAGCATCTTTTAAAATACTGATTGATTCTATATCATCGGGTGAAATTGTACTTAATGGATTGGATGTTTTGCTATAATAGTTTGTCATCGGAAAACCATCAATTACATACAAAGGGTCGTCACCTGCTCCGATTGAACCTGACCCTCGAATCCTGATAACAGGGCCACTCCCAGGCGTACCTGATACTTGACTTACTTGTACCCCTGCTACTTGTCCAGCCAGTTTTTGGTCAACACTGGTTACTGGTAAATCTTTAATATTTTGTGTTTTGATAGTAGCTACCGCACCCGTTACATCTCTGCGGTCTTGGGTACCATAACCAACTACCACAATCTCTGATAATGTTACATTATCAATTGCTAACGTAACATTAATGATATTCCTATTCCCTACAACAACCTCCTGAGGAATGTAGCCTACAAAAGAAAAAGTAAGTATACTCTGGGCATCAGGTACTGCTATTTTATATTCGCCTTTACCATCCGTTGCTGTGCCTTTTGAAGTATCTTTTACTTTGATTGTTACACCTGGCAAGGGTTCTCCTTTATCATCAACTACTTTCCCTGTGATATTGATTGCTAAATTTTGTCTGAAATCGCTATCAAAGTCTTTCATTTGCATTAATTTCAAGTCGCTCAATTGTTTACTTAGGATGATATACTTATCTGTCACTTCATAATCAATCTTATGAGGCTTTAATAAATTTTCAAGAATTACGGCCAATTTTTCATTGTTGAAATTGACAGAAATTACTTTATCTGAGGGAATAAGACTTTGGATATAAGTAAACCTTATTCCAGCCGAATGTTCTATGCTTTTCAGCACACTTTTCATATCTTTTTTATCGATATGCAAGGATATCTTCTTTTCTAGAATAGCCTGAGCACTCGTATGAGCAAAACTCATACTTGTAAATAGAATGGCTATAAGAAACTGTTGAAAAGATAATTTCATGATTTTTAGAAAAATCTGGGGAATTTTTCGATGTTTTTCCATACTTTTGAAATGGTTTTGTAAATGGTAAAAAATTGCAAAATGCTTCCTTTCCTCTATCTCATTAGCGTGCGAAGAAGAGGGACAAATTAAAGTCGGTTGATGTTGGTAGCGTCGACCGGCTTTTCCATTAAAATACATTGGTTAAGGTATTATGCTATCATAGTAAATTGTTTTGGGTTGGTAATTATTGATTGATTTTTATTCACATCCTTTGCTGTAAACGACAACCTGACCATCGATAATTTCATACCTTGCTCCTATTGTTTTACAGACAACTCTCATTTTTTCAAACAGTGATTCATTTCCTAAAGGTGCTGTTAAAAAGCATGCTTTCATTAAATCTTCATCATAAACGATTTCAATCCCATAGGCTTTTTGTAAAGTAGCAAAAACCTCGCTGATGGGGGTGTTATCAAATTCAAAATTCTGATTTACAGGTGGTAGTACCAATATATCGGGTATTGCTACCAACGTTTTGTTTAATCTATCTGTATTACGCTCATAAACAGCTTGTTGATTTGGTTTCAGCACTACTCCTTTCAATTCATCCTCCAACTTTTCATCTCTTTCGGTAGCCGATTTATTCGCAAAAACAGATACTTTGCCCGTCTTTACCGAAACCACAATATCTTTGGCATTTTCGTAGGCTGTTACTCTGAAACTTGTTCCCAACACCTTGGTAATTACCTCATTGGAATACACTAAAAATGGTCGTTTAGGGTTTTTAGAGATTTCAAAAAAGGCTTCTCCTGTTAAATAAACTACTCTTTTACTCACCTCAAA
Source organism: Arcicella aquatica (assembly GCF_034928825.1). Taxonomy (NCBI): domain Bacteria; kingdom Pseudomonadati; phylum Bacteroidota; class Cytophagia; order Cytophagales; family Flectobacillaceae; genus Arcicella; species Arcicella aquatica. The sequence goes on from NZ_JAYFUL010000002.1 coordinate 191,993, forward strand.
GCCTTTTTTGTACCTCAGTTTAGAATTCTTCTCTAAACTCACTATACTCCCATCACTTAAATATATTTTCTTAGTTGTACTTCCTAGATTTACTTCTTCTACCAAATCTGTATCAGATTTCGTACTACTGAATAAAGCCGTGTATAGGGCAGAAGATTGATTATGGCTAACCCACCAATACGACAAACCCATACAAATGGCTAACGTTGCCACTATACGAAGATAAGGGATTCTTAATCTAAATATGCTGCCTATTATTTGCTCATCTTCCTCATTTTGTACTTTTTGTTGAATATTATCCCAAATCCTTGCTGTTTTTTTAATAGGGAAATACGCTGTTTCTGCTTCCCTCAGCCCCATAATGAGTAGGCGAGATTCTTCAACCACAGCATTTTTTTCAGGATATTGTTCAATATAATTATTCCAAAACATTTCGCTTTCAGCATTGGGTGCTAATACCCAGTTTTTAAAATAATCATCTGCTACAAAATCTTCTATTTCAAAGTTTTGATAATTCATCGACATGATTTTAAACGTCTTATATTGAAGCTGTTTACACTTTCCCTTTCGGGTTAAACTAAGTCTTTTAGAATAGCTTGTTCCAAAATTTACTCAACGTAGCGATGCTATGCTTCGCAAATTTTGAAAAAATCAATCCAAAAATACAATACTTTCACCTCAGAAACGGAAAGTTTAAACAGCTTCATTTACTAATGCATGGAACTGCTTATTTTAATCCATTTTTTTATAAAAATATTTTAAAACTTTTCAAAGTAGCTAGTAATCAATACAACAAGGATAGGATAAATGATATGTTCCTTTAAAAATCGTAACCCTGTATAGATAAACTTACAGGCAGATTGGTAGTTTACGCCCATTAATTGAGCAACTTCTTCATTACTGAAATCATGGAAAAAACGCAGGTTTATCGCCTCTTGTTGGCGTTTAGGAAGCTTTTGAATGGCTTTTTTCAAGTGACTGAGCTGTGATTCCTCATGCTCTTGAAGGATAATACTGTATTCTGTAGATACTTCGCTCAACCAATCTGGCAATGGTTGGTTTTCATCAATAACATCAAAATTATTTTTTTCTTTATTCCGATAAATCTTGTTGCGTAGTGCTTTGAATAGATAAAATTTAATCGAATCTGTTTCAGCTAATTTACTTTTGCTATTCCATAATTCATAAAATAAATCCTGAATACTGTCTTCAATCAAACTTTCATCTTGGGTAATCTTATGTCCATAATTCAAGAGGGCTTGAATATATTGTTCATAAATCATAGCAAACGCTTTTTTATCACCTTGCTTGAAGGTTTCCCATAATATTTTATCAGAAGAGAAGCTCGTTTGACTTTGCATGTACAGAAAAGACACTTAGTATTATGAAATACTCTTTAAAGACCGACAAGATAGGATAATTACTGAATAAATTTGTATAAATGTAACAAAGAAAGGTATTTATAGCTAACACCATACCCTAATCATGCTTTTATTAAGCGAAAAACTCATCCATAATATACTCATAATCAATATTTTAAATAAAAACTTAATTTTAAACTACATTTTCTTTTTTACTTTACCATAAAGTATTGCCTAAAATTAAAGTAGCATCAATTGAGGTAGATTATCAAACTATTTAAGTATTTTGGATTATTCTTTTCACATCGTATTCACAAACTCGACAAACAAATGATTTATAAAAAATTACTATTCCTCTGTCTTTTTCTTTGTTCATTAGGTAGCTATCAAATAAAAGCACAAAATGAGGACGAACGCTTAAAAAATATTAAGGCAAGCTTACCTCAAATAGACCAAATTTTTAAAGCTTATGCTGAAAAAAACCATTATCCTGCTTTTACGTATGGCTTGGTAGTAGATGGCAAATTAATACATTCGGGTGTTGTGGGGTATAGCAACCTTGAGAAAAAAATACCAGCCTCCATACAGTCAGATTTTAGAATTGCCAGCATGTCGAAAAGCTTTACGGCTATGGCTATTTTGAAATTAAGGGATGAAGGCAAACTAAAATTGGATAATCCTGCGTATTTGTACATCCCTGAATTAAAAGGGCAACATTTGTTGACGAAAGATGCCCCAGAAATTACTGTCCGCAATTTATTAACACATTCAGCAGGTTTTCCAGAAGATAATCCTTGGGGCGACCGTCAGTTGGCTATCAGCGACGAGGCTATGTTGAAAATGTTCAAAAAGGGAATCACGTTCTCTAATAATCCAAGTACTGCTTATGAATACAGCAACATGGGTTTTGCAATGTTGGGATATATCATCAAAAAAGTTTCTGGAAAGTCGTATCAACAATACATCAACGAGAATATTTTAAAACCTTTAGGGATGAACCACACCTATTGGGAATATAGCAAAGTGCCTGCCGAGCAATTGGCACATGGTTACCGTTGGTTGAACGAAGAATGGGTAGAACAACCATTATTACACGACGGTGCTTATGGGGCAATGGGCGGGATGATTACAACGATAGAAGATTTTAGTAAATATGTAGCTTTTCATCAATCTGTGTGGCCAGCTAGCGATGGTATTGAAAAAGGGCCTGTAAAAAGAAGTTCCGTTCGAGAAATGCAACAACCTTGGCAGTTTATTGGCATAAATCAGAACTATAAATATCCTACTGGTCGTAAAATGGCAATAGCAAGTGCTTATGGTTATGGTTTAGGGCAATCTACAGATGCCGAAGGTAGGCGTTCGGTTGGGCATAGCGGTGGTTTACCGGGCTTTGGTAGTAACTGGCGTATCCTGCAAGATTATGGGATTGGAGTCATTTCATTTAGCAATCTTACCTATGCCAATGCTGGTTATTTTAATATACAAGTATTGGATACCTTGGTAGCATTAGCCAAACTAAAGCCTAACCCAATTCCTGTTTCACCGATTCTGAAACAACGAATTAATGAGCTAACGGCACTATTGCCTACTTGGAAAAATGCAGAAACCAGCGGCATTTTCGCTGAGAACTTCTTCCTTGATTATTTCGTGCCAAGCTTGCAGAAAGAAGCAACACCCATTTTTGAAAATGCAGGAAAAATTTTAGGAATAAAAGAAATTAAACCAGAGAATAATCTGAGGGGCACTTTTGTGTTAGAAGGAGAAAAAGCCAATATTGAAATTAGCTTTACGTTGACGCCAGAGAATCCAGCTTTGATACAGGAATATCATATTAAACAGGTATCTAAATAAGTTTTTTACCCGCTGATTTTGCAGATAAAAAACGCTGATTCTCGCAGATAAGATATATTCTGCGAAAATCAGCGATAAAAATCTCTGTAAATCTGCGGGTAAAGAAAGATAAAATTTACAATCAAAAACTGAGTTTATATTTACCCGCTGATTTGGCTGATTAAAAAAACGCTGATTTTCACAGACATATACTATCTGCGAAAATCAGCGATAAAAATCTCTGTAAATCTGCGGGTAAAATATTTAAATCTCTATCTCATTCTATCAGAAGACTTCACTAACATTTCATCCCTACGAATAAAACGATTAGCAATCATGTTGGCCAACATTGATACTACTGCTGCTACAAAACCGGCACCATAGTTTCCTTGGGCTTCTGGTTCAAACATCGGTACACCTACTTTAAACACTTCATAAAAAGTAATTCCCAGCGTTACGGCAATCAATATCGAATTGATTAAGCCCAAGGTCATCTGTAATACTCTTTTTTTGTATTGCGTAATTGAAAAAATCGCAATCGAAACAGCGATAATTGCTAAAATACCAATAGCAGCCGTGCTGGCAGTACTTATGCAAGCATTCTCTTTCCAATGCTCAAGATTAAAAGCAGTTAAAACTACCTTTTCATTCAACAAAGCACTATTTTTTTCCCAGATAGGTAAAACTGTTACTGATGCCATTGCTACGGCAACGACAAGTAATAATAAGGTTTGAATTCTTTGAAGCATCTCTTTATGTAATTCGTAAATTTTAAATTTGATAAGGCAAAGTTCTAAAACTTTACGAATGTACGCAAGATTACAATTTCAAATCCGCATTTTTATAATATTCATACTCTACTCGGAGGAAAGGAATTGGCTTCTGGTTTTCAAATTTTACCCAATCAGCCATGATTAATCGATTTTTGGCATCATAAAATAATTGTTGACGACGCACCAATGCATTCTTCCAATAAACGCTTAGTTCTGTAAGTTTTCCTATGTTATTATACACGGGGAACAATCTTTCGGTATGCCACATCGACGAAGAGGCATAATTTTGATTGATATCATCTACCTCTAAAACCTGCGGGATTTTACTATTGCTATTACCATAATTCAGCGTTACCTTTTTTACTACGATTCCGTTATTGTTTTTTAGTTTTCGTTTTTCAATTCGATTATAGATGTCGGCGGTTTCTTGCCAACGAGACGACTTATCGCTTATCAGAAAATCAAAATCATAGTTCAGAATATTATCTTCAAAATAATTAATCAGTTCTTTGCTCTGGTTAGGCTTAATCGTCCCATCAATATCAAATTGAATATCGCCACTGCCTTTGTTGTTATTAATAGGCACTACCCTAATAGTTTTTAAAAAAGCCACTGTAGAATCAATACTTGTCATATTTTTTTTGTACTTCGCTCCAACGCTTATCAGATGCCCCCTATCGTAATTCAGGATAATTACGGCATCAGCCCCTACAGACTGTGCTTTTTGTTTGAGCTGTACAAGTGCATCGTTATAATCATTGCTATCGGTTTCAATCATCAATGTTTTGAAATAAGGCTCTTTAATGGGCAATTCATGCAAGAAAAAAACATCAACCTCATGCGTATGTGGTAAAGTCGGAACTTTCGTAAAAACGTTTTGTGCCGAAACCCTCACACAAGAAATCATCAAAACCAGTATAGCGATTAGTCTTTTCATATTTTATAAAGCTTTAGTTTTAAGCAAGACAAATGATACAATAAAAACCCCTAATTGGTACGATTATTATTCTAAGCGTCGATATATTTACAAGCAATCTTGGCCGAGGAAATTGCCAAAGGAATACCTCCACCAGGGTGTACGCTTCCTCCTACAAAATATAGATTTTTTATCTTGGACGAAAAATTTGCGTGTCTTAAAAAAGCCGCATAGCGATTGTTGGATGAATTGCCATACAAAGCTCCTTGTGCCGACGATGTTTTCGATTCAATAGTTCGTGGGTCAAGAATTTCTTCGCATACTATTAAGTCGGAAATATCTACTTTTAATATCCTGGATACTTTCTTAATCACATTTTGGCGAGTATCAGCTATGATTTTATCCCAGTCTTGTCCTTCATTAGCTGGTGCATTGATGAGTACAAACCAGTTTTCACAGCCCTTGGGAGCATCATCCTTTTTTAATTTGGAGGTAATATTGATATAAACCGTAGGGTCGGATGTAATGGTTTTATCATTAAACATTGTCTGAAACTCTTTCCGATAGTCGTCACTAAAGAAAATATTGTGTAGCCCTAATTCTGCAAATTGTTGTTTGATACCCCAATAAAAAATTACACCCGAACTGCTCTTGGGTTGATTTAATAATCGCTCAGGATGCTGTTGGGTAGGCATAAGCTTGCGATAGGTATGGGTTACATCCATGTTAGAAACCACTACGTCAACATCTTTCTCAATATGTTGCTGTGATGAATTACTAAACCGAATGCCTGACGCTTTTTTGTTGGTTACTAGTATTTCTTCTACTTTGCTTTCATAGTTGAATGTTACACCTAAGTCTTCGGCTAGTTTCACCAATGAATCTGTGATAGAAACCATTCCTTTTTTTGGAAAAAAAGCTCCGATATTATATTCTAAATGAGGAATAATATTGAGGGTAGCAGGGGTTTGATAAGGGTCTGACCCATTGTAAGTGGCATAACGATTGAAGAGTTGTACAATCTTAGGATTGTTAAATAATTTTTCATTCGCCTGATTCATCGTTCCGAAGATACCAAGTTTAGGTAAATTCAGATATCCCTTCAAAGCTTTTAGCGATGTCCATGTAGAAAGTTTATGCAATGAGTCTTGTAAAAAGAGTCCGTCCAGCACTTCATATTTAAAAGCACTGTCTTTCAAGAAATCCAGAATTTTCTGTGCAGGCTCGCCCGTAATTTGCTCAACTTCCTTTGCAAATCGCTCAGTTTCAGCCCAAGCGGTAAGTTTTGTGGTATCTTCCCAAAAATAATGACAAATATCTGGCAATTTTACATAATCAAAATATTCGTTAGGTTTTTTGCCTGTTAACTCAAAAAGTTCGTCTACCAAATGTGGCAAAGTAAACAAAGAAGGCCCCGCATCAAAACGATACCCTTCGCGCTCAAAACTGCTCAATTTGCCTCCAGCATAAGCATTTGCTTCAAAAACAGCTACTTCAAAACCTTTATGAGCCAACCGAATGGCGGTTGAAATTCCCGCAATTCCTGCTCCAATTATTGCTACTTTTTTCATAAATCATAGCACGATTTTATAGAATCGTACCTAAAAATATTTTATTTATTCAATCTATTTTATCAATCACGCTATAAATACCAATCTTTAAACTCATCAAATAGTTTTCAAAACGTCTAATTTCTGTAATTTTGCAAAAAATAAAAACTTACCACAAGTTTCTGCCTATCTGGAATTGGAAAATTCCTATTGATTTTCGCAACAAAGCCTGTGGCAGGATATAAATTCTTTATGCTCAGAACACATAATAATGGCGAACTCCGCCTCACAAATGTAAACCAAACGGTTACCCTCTGTGGATGGGTACAGAAAACTCGTGACAAAGGCGGTATGATCTGGATTGATCTCCGTGACCGCTACGGTATCACGCAGTTGATGCTTGAAGAAGGCAAAACGCCTAAAGAAGTGTTAGATTTGGCTCGTACCTTCGGTCGTGAATTTGTAATTGCTGCGACTGGTAATGTAGTTGAACGTCTTTCTAAAAATGATAAAATTCCGACTGGTGATGTTGAAATAAAAGTTACTTCTTTAGAAGTACTCAACCCAGCAAAATTGCCTCCTTTTTTGATTGAAGACGACACAGATGGTGGTGATGATATTCGTATGAAATATCGTTATCTAGATTTACGTCGTAATCCTGTAAGAGCTAACTTACAGTTACGTCATCAAGTGGCACGTTTTACAAGAGATTATCTCGACAAACAAGATTTTATAGAAGTAGAAACTCCTGTGTTGATAAAGTCTACTCCTGAAGGTGCAAGAGACTTTGTCGTTCCTTCAAGAATGAACCCAGGCGAGTTTTATGCTTTACCACAATCACCACAAACATTCAAGCAATTATTGATGGTTTCGGGCTTTGACCGCTACTATCAAATCGTAAAATGTTTCCGTGATGAAGATTTACGTGCTGACCGTCAGCCAGAGTTTACTCAGATTGACTGCGAAATGTCGTTTATCGAGCAAGAAGACGTATTGAATATGTTTGAAGGCTTGATTCGCCATTTGTTCTTAAACGTAAAAAATATGGAATTGGGCGAAGTATCACGTATGACGTATGCACACGCCATGAAATATTATGGTTCTGACAAACCAGACATTCGTTTTGATATGAAGTTTGTGGAATTGAAAAGCGACGAAATCGACTTGACTTCTGGCAAAGATTTTCCAGTATTCGATGCTGCCGATGTCGTAGTGGGTATCAACGCCAAAGGTTGTGCGGAATATACACGTAAGCAAGTTGATGAATTAACTGACTTTGTAAAGCGTCCGCAAATTGGTGCGAAAGGGATGATTTACCTTCGTTACAATGCTGATGGAAGCTTAAAATCGTCAGTAGATAAATTCTATGCAGAAGAAGATTTGAAGAAATGGGCTGAAGCATTCGGAGCTGAAAAAGGAGATTTAATCTTGATTCTTTCGGGTACTGGTGATAAAGTACGTAAACAATTGAATGAATTACGCCTTGAAATGGGTAATCGTTTAGGTTTGCGTGACCCTAAAAAATATGCTGCTCACTGGGTTGTAGATTTTCCATTATTAGAATATGGCGAAGATGAAAACCGCTGGTTTGCGATGCACCACCCTTTCACTAGCCCTAAACCAGAGGATTTACAGTATCTGGAAACAGGAGAATTAGGAAAAATTCGTGCAAACGCATACGATTTAGTTATCAATGGTGTTGAAGTAGGCGGTGGTTCTATCCGTATTTTCCAAAAAGAACTACAAGCAAAAATGTTTGAAGTACTCGGATTTTCGGACGAAGAAGCAAAACACCAATTCGGTTTCTTGATGGATGCTTTTGAATACGGAGCGCCTCCACATGGGGGATTAGCATTCGGTTTCGACCGTCTTTGTTCTTTATTCGGTGGTTCAGATTCAATCCGTGACTTTATCGCCTTCCCGAAAAACAATTCAGGACGTGATATCATGATTGACTCCCCTTCAACAATCGATCAAAAACAATTAGATGAATTAAAAATTCGTACTGTGGTTTAGTATTCGGTCATGCAGAATGACATAAGGTCTAAATAACAATATAAAAGCGTTTTAAACAGTAGCAAACCTTCAAGGCTTGCTACTGTTTTTTTTTGCTCTTTTTGATAGTAAAGCCGATAACCCCAATAATTATATTGTACTTTTTATGTATAATACATAAAAATATCGTTAATTTCGATATATAAAATGTCAAGATAATTTCATCTGGCAGATTGTTCTCCCTTTGATTTCAACAGGTGTTTTTAGTAAAAAAAAATGAAAAATATAGCTAACTAAAACATCATTTAATAATTTCTCATTGTTATTCGGCTAGATTGACAACATCGATTCACGCTTAAAATAAATACTTCTTACTATTCAATAAATACATGAATAATCAATTCATTGCCTCAATTAATCGCCTTTTTCTTTCCGTTTTAATCTTAACGGGATTGTATTCCTGTATAGACCCTTATGATGTTAATTTTAATCAGGAAAATAAAATACTGGTTGTTCAGGGACTGCTTACCAATGACATTGAAAACCCTGATACCATCAAAATTCAGTATTCTGTCTATACTAATGGTTACACTCGTACACAACCTGCTTCGCCTTTAGATGTCTATATTTATTTGATTAATTCAAAACAAAAAATAGAACTGGTACAAACAGGAATAGGCATTTTCGTTCCCCCCTCAAATTTCAGTATTGAACCTTCTGAAAAATATACGTTGAATTTTACTTTATATGATGATGAAAAAGGTGAACAAAAGTATCAATCATCACCTCAGCAGTCATCTATAACACCGCCAATCCTAAATATTCATGATAGTTTTAACCCTCAAAGTAGGCTTTCAGAGGATGGCAAAAAATTTGTCTCTGCCAACGATGTTTTTATAGACTTCCAAGACCCTGCTTCACAAAAAAACTATTACCTATGGCGATATATCCACTTTGAAAAACTAGAGGAGTGTGTCACTTGCTATTCTAGTATTTATAGCCCTTATACTGAAAGCTGTATTCCAGGCTCAAGACAACCATATTATGACTATACCTGTATGACCATGTGTTATGGCATTATGAAAAGTGACAAAGTAAATGTATTCTCGGATTTGGCATCAGACGGTCGCTTAATTACTGGTAAACGTGTGGCTCAAATACCTTTTTATTTTGCCTCTGGGTGTTTGGTTGAAATTCAGCAGATGTGTATTTCTCCAGATGCTTATACTTTCTATAAAAACCTTGAATCGCAAACACAAACCAATGGTGGGCTTGCCGATACTCCTCCTACGGCAATTGTAGGTAATATTAGTAATATCACCAATCCCGAAGAAAAAATAGTCGGATATTTTAGTGTAGTTAATATTCAAAAGAAACGCCATTGGATAGACAGAGCAACCGCTACAGGTGAACGTTCTAATATTTTAGGGCACGTAGTAGTGCATGACCCAGGCCCGATGGCACCTTTAGCTACTTGCAAAAAAAGTGCAACCCGTACTCCTTTTAAACCTGAAGGCTGGCAATAACCTCTAAACGAATGAAAACAAAAATACTACTATTAATCACCTCCTGTCTATTATTCCATTTCAACGGCTTAGCACAGGAAGCTGAAAAACAGCATTTCGTAACAATAAAAATAACCGTTAGAGACTCAAGCGATAACAGTATTTTGAAAGAAGCTGCTGTAAGAGTTGATTTTCAAAAAGTCTATTTTTCTTCAGACAGTACGGGGGTGCATACTTTATATTTACGAAAGGGTAATTATTCTCTTTCTATCAATCATTTAGGGTATAGAGCTTTTAATGTGAAGTTATTTGTCAACACCCAAAATATCAATTTAAATGTCAACTTAGTAAATGTCTCTCGTGAGTTAGATGAAGTGGTAGTGAATAGCCAAGGGGGGAATAATAATGTAGCTAGACCATTATTAGGCGTAAACCCTTTGAGTATAAAGATGATTAAGCGAATTCCTGCTATGATGGGAGAAACCGATGTTCTACGAGGGTTACAAATGTTACCTGGGGTTACTTCTGTTGGTGAAGCCGCCAATGGCGTAAATATCAGAGGGGGTACAACTGACCAAAACCTTATTCTTTTAGACGATACTCCCATTTTTAATCCAACGCATCTTTTTGGGTTATTCTCAATTTTTCCTCCAGATGCCGTATCTGGTTTGGATTTATATAAAGGTGGAATTCCTGCTCGATTCAGTGGTAGAGCTTCGTCGGTGATTGATATTTTTATGATAAATCCATCTTTAGAAAAATTCAAAATGACAGGTGGTATTAGTCTGGTATCTAATCGATTGACCGTAGAACAACCTTTGATAAAAAATAAATTAGGAATAATGGTTTCTGGAAGAGCGTCTTTCAATGACTTTATGTTCAGGTTGGGTCCTCCCAGACTAGAGAATATCAAAGCAAATTTTTATGACCTTGCCACAAAAATATACTATAAAATAAACACTAAAAACACATTATCTTTTTCTGGATATTTAAGCAAAGACTTCTTTCAAACCGATTTATTAGGGACTATTGGAAACGTGAATGCTACCTCCACCCAGTATGATTATAGTACTATCAATGCTTCTCTGAAATGGTTTTATGCTTTCAGCAATAAGCTAAACCTTCAAACTGTGGCAGTTTATACCAACTATCAACCTAAAACTTTGTTGCCAGAATTAAATAGTAATAATAAAGTATCCATCGAATCAGGCATTAAATATCACCAGCTAAAATCAAGCTTAAACTATAATACAGACCTACATAAAATAGAAGTAGGCATCAGTAGTATTTTATACAATATTAATCCGGGGACACTTAATCCTGGCACTTCCCAAAGTGTTAATTACATCTCTGCACCCGAAGAAAAAAGTATAGAATCGGGTATTTATATAGAAGATGAATATGCCTTGAGCAAGCGTCTTAATTTATCCTTCGGGCTTAGGTATTCTCAATACTGGGCAATGGGTCCAACAACCGTCAGAGACTATGACCCATCATTACCTAAATCTGATTTTAGTGTTATTGATTCAACCTTTTACCAATCTGGCCAGTCTTCTGCAAATTACGGCGGCTTTGAACCACGCCTTGCCTTAAAATATACCCTTAGTGAACTTAGTTCTATTAAGTTTGGCTACAGTTTAATGAGGCAGTACCTACAGGTAGTATCTAATACAACAACACCCCTGCCTACCTCACGTTGGGCAACAAGTAATAAATATATTAAGCCACAAGTAAGTCAATTGTTTTCTATAGGTTACTTTAAAAATGCTAAAGACAATATTTATGAATTTTCATTAGAAGCATATTATCGTAATACTGAAAATATTATTGATTTTAAACCCGGAGCAGATTTCCTGTTTCAGCCTTATATAGAAACTCAAACATTACAAGGCAAAGGTAAAGCTTATGGTATCGAACTAATGCTTAGTAAGAAAAAAGGAGCAGCCACAGGTTGGATAAACTATACGTATTCTAGGGCCTTGAACCAAATAAAAATAGGGGAACGATTTGAAGAGCAAATCAATAATGGTAATTGGTATGCGACAAACTTTGACAGACCTCATAGTTTTAATGCTACCATCAGTATTGCCCAAGGCAAACACCATGAATTTGGTTTTACTTTTGTGTATAATACTGGTCGACCTTTTACCTTACCAAATGGATTTGTTGAATATAATGATGTGAAATATCCTTTTTATCTGGATAGAAATAATGAACGAATCAAAGACTACCATCGGCTCGACTTCTCTTGGACTATCCATAACCCTAGTCTAAAGAAAAAACGTTGGGAAGGCTCGTGGACTTTTGCAGTCTATAACTTGTACGGGCGTGCAAATGCGTACTCAGTATATCTCAGACCAGAGAACGGTCTAAGAGCGTATCAACTAACTATCTTTGGTTCTCCCATTCCTTCACTGACATATAATTTTAAATTTTTGTGATGAGTCCCTAATTTTATCATCATCAAAATAAAACAAAAAAAGACGAACAAAGCTGCTCGTCTTTTTTTCTATCTAGTCCCACCATCAGTGGCGTGGTAAAGATATAACATTTATTGTTATGAACAAATGATAATTTTTTACAATCTAGCATCTACTAAATTTTTATTCCATAAAGACTTAATATCGTACACTACTGCGTCTGGATTTTTAAGTTTTTCTAAATCCAATTGTTGAAATTCGTCATGCGAAACAGCTAGTAAAATACCATCATATTTTTCGGAAATTGTATCGATAAGTGTGATGCCATATTCTTCATGAACTTCTTTTTTATCAGCCCACGGGTCATAAACGTCGATTTTTACACCAAATTCCTTTAATTCCTGATATACATCAATCACTCTTGAGTTACGAATATCTGGACAATTCTCTTTGAAGGTAATACCCAAAATCAAGACTTTACTGCCTTCAATTTTGTGTCCTTTTTTAATTAATAATTTAATCAATTTTCCTCCTACAAAAATCCCCATATTATCGTTTACACGTCTTCCCGATAAAATAACCTGAGGATAATAACCCAAGCTTTCTGATTTATGCAATAGATAATAAGGGTCTACACCGATACAATGTCCACCTACTAAGCCCGGTTTAAATTTCAAGAAATTCCATTTGGTACCTGCTGCTTCCAATACTTCTGAGGTATCAATACCCATTTTATCAAATATTAATGACAATTCGTTGACAAAGGAAATATTTACATCTCGTTGAGCATTTTCGATAGCCTTACTTGCCTCCGCAACTTTAATGCTAGATGCCTTATAAGTACCCGCTTCGATAATTGAGCCATACAGCTTATCAACAAACTCAGCAATTGCTTCAGTAGAGCCAGAAGTAACTTTCTTGATTTTCGTCAAGGTATTAATCTTATCGCCTGGATTGATGCGTTCAGGTGAATAACCACAAAAGAAATCTTGGTTGAATATCAATCCACTTTCTTTTTCTAAGACAGGAACACAGTCTTCTTCTGTACAGCCTGGATATACGGTTGATTCATAAATTACAATGTCGTCTTTCTTTAGATACTTCCCTACCGTTTTACTGGCCGAAAGCAAAGGAATCAAATCTGGTTTTTTGTATTTATCAATCGGTGTAGGTACTGTTACGATAAATATATTACAGCTACTCAGCATCTCAGGCGTAGCCGAAAAAGTAAGTTTCTCAGAAGCTTTTAATTGTGCCGATGCTACCTCATGCGTGCGGTCGTGACCAGCATTTAGTTCATCTACACGTGTTTGATTAATATCGAAACCTAAAACTTGGTACTTTTTCCCAAATTCTACTGCCAAAGGTAAGCCTACATAACCAAGGCCAATAATTGCGATTTTCGTTGCTTGTATATCCAAAATGAACTTCAATTTTAAAACTTTACTATTGTCAATTACTACCTCTTCAAAGACTCCCATTACTTTACTAAGTAGTGATTTTTTGAATTAAAACATAAAGGTAAGCTTATACTGCATTTTTTTCAATGTTAGGCGAATGAATCATTACTAAAATGATTTTCAAGGAGAATTTTTACCCACAGATTTTAGAGATTTTAAACCGCTGATTTTCGCAGATTATTAATCTACTCCGAAAGCTAAAACCCAAAAACCGATAGCTGATGACCGAAAGCCGATAGCTCAAAGCTCACCTCTCAAAGCTTTTAATCAATATTTTTACCCGCAGATTTTAGAGATTTTAAACCGCTGATGTTCGCAGATTATTAACCTGCTGTGATAGCCGATGACCGAAATCCGATAGCTCAAAGCTCACCTCTCAAAGCTTTTAATCAATATTTTTACCCGCAGATTCTAGAGATTTAAAACCGCTGATTTTCGCAGATTATCAATCTATCCGAAAGCTGAAATCCGAAATCCGATAGCCGAAATCCGATAGCTCAAAGCTAAACACTTAATGAAAGAAAATATAACTTACCCAGATAGCCGTAATGATACTTACTAAATCGGCTGTTAAGCCTGCCCAAAGTGTATAACGAGTATTGCGGATATTGACAGAACCAAAGTACAAAGCCAATACATAAAAAATAGTATCTGAAGACCCTTGGAAAACACAGGACAAACGACCTGCGAAAGAATCAGCCCCGAAGGTTTTCATCGTATCAATCATCATTGCCCTTGACCCACCCCCACTCAAAGGATGCATCAAAGCTGTAGGTAAAGCGTCGGTAAAGTCCGTGTTCATTCCTGTTAATGCAAAAGCATACTTCATGCCATCCACTACCCACGTTAATGCTCCAGAATTGCGTAAGGCACCAATCGCTACAATCATTGCCACTAAATAGGGAATAATTTTGACAGACGTTTCAAATCCGCCTTTTGCCCCTTCAATAAAAGCACTAAAGACATCCACCTTTTTTATCATTGCACCTACAAGGAACGAAATGATGAATGTAAAGAGAATAACATTGGAAGAAATCTTTGAAACCACTTCAATCTGCTCTTTCGGAATACTTGAAAAATACCAAAGCACTAACCCAATAAATAACGAAATGCCCCCTAACCAAGTAAGGATTACCCTATCTAACAAATTGATTTTTTGACGAATGGCTACAAACAGTAATCCCGTAACCGTAGCAACGTAAGTAGCTATCAGACAAGGAATAAAAATATCAGACGGGTCAGCGGCACCATAAATAGAACGCTGTGCCATGATACTAAGGGGAATCAGTACTGGCCCAGCACTATGCAAAACCATAAACATGATTTGTGCATTAGACGCCACATCTTTACTCGGATTCAATTCTTGCAGACTTTGCATGGCTTTTAGCCCAAACGGTGTAGCGGCATTATCTAGCCCTAGCATATTGGCCGAGAAGTTCATAATCATCTGTCCATTTGCTGGATGGTTCTTAGGAATTTCAGGAAACAATCGGCTAAAAAAAGGACCAACTAAACGAGCTAAAAAATTGATAGCCCCTGCACGTTCGCCAATGTTTAATAAACCCATAAAAAACGTCATGACACCCGCCAAAGGCAAAGCTATTTTCATTACCGCCACTTCGGAAGAATCAAACATTCCATCAATAATTATTTTAAATATTTCCGTATCTCCTGTAAAAATGAGTTTGATTAATGCGACAATAAAAGCGACAATAAAAAAGGCAATCCAAAGGTAATTTAAGGCCATGTTATCATTAGGGTTTTATGAGCTCAATTTCAAAATTTTAATCGGGCGGCGAACCGCTTGAACAGGACGTATTAAAAGCTAAAATTGCTTTATTTTCACCATTCAAAGCATTTCACCCTTAAATTTATGTTTTATTCTTTAATGACATCAACAATATGAGAAAACAAATTTTCTGTCTATTACTTTTCGTGATGCCTTATCTGGTAGTTTCGGCTAATGCGAAAGAGGTGAAAGTTGAGAAAAACGATCATAATCCTCCAAAGAACCTTAAGAAGAAACCACAAACCGACTGTGAGTATGAGCAAAAAATGGCTCAACAAGGATTAGTCAATATTCAAGAAATAGACCCTTCTGTTTTAGTTGAATTGAAATATTCTACTACAGATAACTTTGTGGGAAAAGATGTCTATGGTTGTATCACCAATTGTTTTATGCAGAAGCGACCAGCTAAAATGTTAAAACAAGCGAATACTATTCTCCAACAGAAACATCCTAATTATCGGCTGTTGGTATATGATGGCGGTCGCCCGCATAGCATCCAAAAAATATTATGGAATACGCTTACGCAATATACGCCTAAAGAAAGAGCCAAATATGTAGCAAACCCTGCCGAGGGGTCAATTCATAATTACGGCAGTGCGGTTGATTTGACCATTGCTACAGCAGACGGTAAAGCATTAGACATGGGCACTAAGTATGATTACTTTGGGGCTTTGGCATACCCCATTAAAGAAGATTATTTTCTTGACCAAAAGAAACTTACAAAACAGCAAGTAGCCAATAGAATACTACTTCGCACTGTCATGAAATCAGCAGGTTTTACAGCAATTGATTACGAGTGGTGGCATTTCAATGCTGTTTCCAGAAGAGTCGCCAAACAGATTTATCAGATTATTGAATAGTTTTTTGGTAAAAAGCTGTTAATCGTTCGATTTTAACAAAAAAGTGTCCGAAAACGGACACTTTTTTGTTAAATAGTATTCATAAATACCTGTAAGACAATCGCTTATAGTGGATGGCATATTACTTGTGGTTTTTCCCTGAAAAATCTTTTAGTGATACACTTCCATGATCTTGAATTTTAAGGAATATTATCTATTTCCCTTTTATCCTAGCATCATAGCCGTTTATCCTAAAAATTTTTAAAGCCCCAAAAATCATTCGTAACATTGAACCATAAATTATAAGAATTATGAAATTCTCATTACTAATCCTAACAGGCATTACTTTATTGACTTTTCAAGCAAAAGCTCAAAACGCAATCCAAGCAAGCTCAAATGATAACAACAAAGTATCATTGCAAGATGCTGTAAATATTGCCTTGAAAAACAACATTTCAATAAAACAAAGTGAAAACCAAGTATTATTGAATGGCTTACAATTGAAACAATCAAAAGATAATCGTTTGCCCAACGCTAATGGTTCAATTAATGAATCATTCAACTTTGGTCGAAGCCTTGACCCATTCACCAACACTTATGTTGAAAAGAACATCAATTACAACAGTTTAAGTGTTAATGCTAACGTTACGCTTTTCAATGGCTTTCTATTAAGAAATACGATACTTCAGAATGATTTATTGTTGAAAGCGACTGAATTAGATTTACAAGCAATGAAAGAAAGCATTTCTTTGCAAGTAGTTTTAGCGTATCTTAATATTTTGAATGCGCAAGACATTCTACTGATTTCGCAGAGCCAGACACAAATTACGGCTTTACAAATTCAACGTACTGAAAAGTTAGTCAATGCGGGTTCTTTACCACAGTCTAACCTACTAGATTTAAAAGCACAATTAGCGACAGAAGAAACTACGGTTATCAATAACCAAAGTACTTTAGATTTAGCAAAATTATCATTAATACAATTATTGAATGATAAAAACATTACTGACGTAACCGTTGAAAGAATTGCATTACCTGTTCCTACTACTTCTGAAGGATACGATGCTACTGCTGCTAAAATATATGAAATTGCCGAAAAAGCACAGCCTACAATAAAAGCGGCCGATTTGAGAATTGAAGGTGCCATCAAAGGTATTGATATTGCTAGAGCAGGTTTTTTACCAACCATATCTGCAGGAGCTAGCTTAGGTGCTAACCAGTCTAACGCTCAGAAAGTTTACCGCCAAGATGGTGTAACTACTTCTAATTTAGGAAATGTAAATGTAAATGGAGTAGACTACCCATTGATTGTTTCTCAAACAAAATTTGTAGAAGACGGAACAGTAGCTTATTTTCAACAGCTAAAAAATACCGCCAATTATGGCTTTGGTTTTAATGCTACTATTCCTATTTTTAGCCGTTTCTTAAACAAAAACAGAGTAGCACAAGCTAAAATCCAAAAAAGCAATGCTGACTATACCGCCCAGTTAGCTCGCCAAACACTACGCCAGAACATCGAACAAGCCTACACAAACATGAATAACGCTGCTAAACGCTTTGATGCTTTAACGGTACAAGTAACGGCGTTGGAGGAATCTTTCAGAGCAGCAGAAAGTAGATTTGGAGCTGGAGCAATTGATTTTGTTAACTACAGTTTACAAAAAACAAACCTTGACAAAGCTCGTGGCAACCAAGTACAAGCAAAATATGACTTTATTTTTAGAACAAAAATCTTAGATTATTATCAAAATAAACCACTTACCTTTTAACTTGTGATTTGTGTATAGAACGATTACACATCATCACACAATTACCCAACATTATGGCAAAGAAATCTTCAAATAAAATCTGGTGGATATTAGGTGGAATCATCGTGGTATTAGTTATTGCATTAATTGTTGCAAAACAAAAAGGCCTCATTGGAAAAGAACCATCTACGGAAGTTGAATTCACTAAAGCAAAAAAAGCTGATATTATCGAAAGAGTATCCGCTTCTGGGAAAATTCAACCTGAGATTGAAGTTAAACTTTCGCCCGATGTTTCAGGGGAAATTGTAGGACTATATGTAAGCGAAGGTGACTCTGTAGTGGCTGGTCAATTACTTTTGAAAATTCGTCCTGATAATTATGAATCATTATTGGCTCGGGCAGAGGCACAAGTAAATTCATCTAAGGCATCAGTAGAGCAATCAAAAGCAATGCAATCTCAAGCAGAGTCACGTTTGTTGAAAGCTAAAGTTGATTATGATCGTAATAAGAAATTACATGATGATAAGGTAATTTCCGATGCTGATTTTGACCAATTCAATTCGCAGTATTTAGTAGCAAAACAAGATGTAGAATCTACGAAGGCAAGTGTATTAGCTTCATCATTCAACGTTAAAAGTTCGGAAGCGGCTTTAAAAGAAGCAAGAGCTAACTTAACGAAAACAACTATTTATGCTCCGCAGAGTGGTACTATTTCAAAGCTGAATGTTGAATTAGGCGAACGTGTAGTTGGTACGTCTCAAATGGCTGGTACTGAACTACTTAGAATTGCCAATTTAAATAAAATGGAAGTACGTGTAAATGTGAACGAAAACGATATTACACGTGTTTCAATGAATGATACCGTAATTGTTGATGTAGATTCATACAGTGCTTCTGGCAGAAAATTCAAAGGTGTTGTTTATGAAATAGCTAGTTCTGCCAACGGGTTAGGTACTTCAGCGACTACCGTTTCAACCGATGCAGTAACTGAATTTGAAGTAAAAATTAGAGTGCTACGTAAATCATATCAAGATTTAATTGTGGGAAAACACTCTTATCCATTAAAACCGGGAATGACAGCTTCTGTTGAAATTATTACTGACCGTAAAAATGGCGTTTTATCTGTACCATTAGCATCAGTTACTACTCGTGACCCAAGTATGAAAGATGGCGAAGAGAAAAAAGAGGGTGATGCACCAGCAGAGCCTAAGGAAGATGAAAAAGTAATCAAGAAAGAGAAAGTTAAAGAAGTAGTCTTTGTACTAGGAAAAGACAGCAAAGCAAAAATGAAAGAAGTAAAAACAGGTATCTCTGACTTTGAAAATATTGAAATCCTTTCAGGTTTAACAGATGGCGAAACCATCATTTCTGGTCCTTATTTAACCGTTTCCAAAAAATTAAAAGACGGTGAATTGGTGAACAAAAAAGAAGTTAAAAAAGACAAAAAATAGTCAATAGATTAGTTTGGTTTAGGGTTTATGAAAAAGCCAGTCAGGAATGTTTTGACTGGCTTTTTTGTGTACTTACATGCCATATCGTGTTGAATTGTTTTGTATATTTATGTAAAACAAACTAAATATGACATCAAGACGAAATTTTCTAAACCAGGTTACTGCGCTTGCCGGTACTTCCTTACTGCCAACATTTAAAGGTTTATCTTCCAACGACTTACAGTCGATTAGTAGTTTTTCACCAGATAAATCAGCCACGTTAATGGCTTCTGATGAAGACTTTTGGTTTCAAATTCAACAAGCCTATACGGTTTCTCCTCAAATCATCAATTTGAATAATGGCGGGGTTAGTCCAGCCCCAACGGTTGTCCAAAATGCCGTAGAACGCTACAACAAATTAGCCAATGAGGCACCAAGCTATTTTATGTGGAGGATTCTAGACCAAGGTCGTGAACCCCTACGCGAAAACCTAGCGAAATTTGCAGGCGTTTCTCCTGAAGAAATCGCCATTAATCGCAATGCTACCGAAGCCCTCGACACAGTTATTTTAGGCTTGCCCCTCACTCGTGGCGACGAAATCGTAATGAGTAGATATGACTATCCCAATATGCTACATGCTTGGCGACAAAGAGAACTCCGCGAAGGATTAAAAATCAATTATGTAAACATTGATTTACCTCTGGAAGACAACGATTTGATTGTTCAAAAGTATGTTGAACAAATGACGCCCCGTACTAAAGTGGTACATATTACGCACATTGTTAATTGGAACGGACAAATTTTACCTGCTAAACGTATCGCTGAGGAAGCCCACAAGCGTGGTATTGAGGTATTGATAGATGGGGCACATTCATTCGCCCATTTAGAATACAAAATCCCTGATTTGGGTGGAGACTATTATGGAACTAGTTTGCATAAATGGTTATCAGCACCCATTGGCTCTGGAATGCTTTGGATTAAAAAAGAGAAAATCAGTAAAGTGTTTCCGTTGATTCCTAACGACAAACCTAATGGAGATAATATCAGAAAATTTGAAAATCTCGGTACTCGTCCCTTCCCTATTGAACAAGCCATTGGGCAGGCTTTAAACTTTCAATTAGCCATTGGAAATGCTAGAAAAGAGGCTCGTCTTCGCTTTTTGAAAAACTATTGGGCTAAAGAGGCTTCCTCTATGCCTAAAATCAAATTGAATACTCCTCTGAAAGCTGAATACTCAGGAGCGCTATCACATTTTAGTGTGGAGGGAATGGATGCTGGGAAAATAGAAGGAGAATTGTTTGCTAAATATAAAATCCATACATCGCCTGTAAAATGGGAAAAATTGGATGGTGTAAGGGTAACGCCACATGTTTATACAAGTCTGCAAGATTTAGATAGGCTCTTGGATGGCTTAAAGTATTTGTCGACTAAAGTTTAGTGGATTATATAAAATACAAAAGGCTTCCTTGAACAATCAGAGAAGCCTTTTGTATTTTATTTGATATATCTTATCCAACCAATTCTTTCAAATCTTCATCATTCAATTGTTTACGAGCATCAGCCATTAACAAGAAACGGGTATAAAGTTTATCTAAATCTGGTTTTTCAAACTCAAATCCTAGTAATTGCAAACGGTGGCGAAGCGCAGCACGACCCGAGCGAGAAGTCAATACAATAGCAGAAGAAGGAACACCTACATCTTCAGGGCTCATGATTTCGTAGTTCTGAGTATGTTTCAAGAAACCATCTTGGTGAATACCAGAAGAGTGTGCAAAAGCATTCGCTCCTACAATCGCTTTATTCGCTTGTACAGGCATTCCCATTAAATTAGAAACAAACTGCGAGAACGGATAAAGGTGTTTTGAATTAATATCAGTATGGTAACCTAAATCTTTATGTGTATTCAAAATCATGGCAACTTCTTCTAATGAAGTATTACCCGCACGTTCTCCTATTCCGTTGATAGTTACCTCTACTTGTCTTGCACCAGCCTGAATACCTGCAATAGTATTAGCAGTAGCCAATCCTAAATCATTGTGATTATGCATTGAAATTACTGCTTTGTGGATATTCGGTACGTTTTCAAACAAATAGTTGATGCGTTGGAACATTTGTTGAGGCAACAAATAACCAGTAGTATCAGGCAAGTTAACCACTGTAGCACCTGCATCAATCACAGCTTCTGTCAATTGTGCTAAAAATACTAAATCTGCACGACCAGCATCTTCTGCAAAAAACTCAACATCTTCTACAAACGATTTTGCGTATTTTACAGCCCAAACACCTCTTTCTAGAATTTCTTCACGTGTTGAATTAAACTTATATTTAATGTGTGTATCTGATGAACCGATACCCGTGTGGATTCTTGGATATTTAGCATGCTTTAATGCCGCAGCAGCCGCATCAATATCTTCTTTCTTGGCACGAGTCAGCCCACATACAGTGGCATTTTTAACTAATTTGGCAATCGCTTCTACCGAACGGAAGTCGCCAGGTGAAGAAATAGGGAAACCAGCTTCGATAATATCTACCCCAAGTAGTTCTAGTTGTTCTGCAACTTGTAACTTTTCTTCGGTATTTAATTGACAACCCGGTACTTGTTCGCCATCGCGAAGGGTGGTATCGAATATTAAAATTTTCTGACTCATGGTTATTGCTTTTTGAAGGATTCTTAATCAAAAATAACACGTGATTATAGAAAAAACAAATTTCACAAATTCCCTAATTTAGAATTTAATTCTAAAAAATCACAAAAAATGAGCCTGTATAGCATTAAATTCTACATATGGCACATTAAAAAGAATTAAAAACTAATCATTCAAGATTTAGTATATTAATTATTTCTTCAAAAAATTTATTAATAAAATAATTATGGATATAGTTGTAAACTAAAATCCGTAAAAAATCCTATTTTTAGATAAATTTCAAAACACAAAAAGGCTTGTCAATTTGTCAAACCCAAAATCCATGTTTAATTTTGATTAATTAACATAAAGCGAATAAAAATCGCCAAGATGATACCATGATAAAAAATAATTGGACTAGAGAGGAAATCGAAGAAATTTATAATCTCCCTTTCATGGAATTAGTGTACCGTGCAGCTACTGTACATCGCCAATTCAATGACCCTCAGGAGGTACAAATCAGCACATTACTTTCAATCAAAACAGGCGGTTGCCCAGAAGATTGTTCTTATTGTTCTCAAGCAGCTCGTTATCATACCGACGTGAAAGTTCAAAAGTTAATGGAACTTGATGAAGTATTGGCGGCAGCTGAAAGAGCTAAAAATGCTGGTAGCTCACGTTTTTGTATGGGTGCTGCTTGGCGTGAAGTACGTGACAACAAAGATTTTGACAAAGTATTAGGGATGGTAGAAGGCGTAAACGCTATGGGTTTAGAGGTTTGCTGTACTTTAGGGATGTTGACAGAATCTCAGGCTGAAAAACTAAAAAATGCTGGTTTATATGCCTACAACCATAATGTTGATACCAGTGAAGAACACTATGAAGATGTAATTTCTACCCGTACTTTCTCTGATCGTTTGAATACTATTGATAATGTGCGCAAGGCCAAAATTTCTGTTTGTTCAGGCGGTATTATCGGCTTAGGTGAATCTGACGGCGACCGTATCGGTATGTTGAAAACACTGGCTAATATGCCTCAGCACCCTGATTCAGTACCTATCAATAACCTTGTGCCTATCAAAGGTACGCCACTTGGTGAACAAGAGCCGGCTTCTATCTGGGATATGGTAAGAACTATCGCTACTGCTAGAATTTTGATGCCAAAATCAATGGTAAGGCTGTCGGCTGGACGTATGGATATGACTTACGAAGGACAAACACTTTGTTTCATGGCTGGTGCTAATTCTATTTTCTCAGGCGATGTGTTATTGACTACGCCAAACCCTGCGGTTAAAAATGACCAAGAATTATTCCAGATTTTAAGCATCAAACCACGTGAAGCTTTTAAAGATACTAAGAAATCTGGTGTTGAATTTCAAGTAATCCCTACTGCTGGAAAAGCATTAGGCATTGAAGAAGTAACTGTATAAATTTTATTCATACTTTTTATAAGATACAAAATGGCTTTACAAATTGGTGATATAGCTCCAAATTTTACTTTATTTAATACGGTAAAAAAAGAAATTAGTCTGTCAGACTATAAAGGCAAAAATGTTGTTATCCTTTTTTTTCCTTTAGCTTTTACAAGTGTTTGTACTGCAGAACTTTGTGAAATGAGAGATAATATTGCTGCCTATTCAGCACTAAATGCTGAGATTATAGGGATTTCGGTCGATTCTCTTTTTACTTTAGATAAATTTAAGGCAGAACAAAGCCTTCCGTTTGATTTACTATCTGATTTTAACAAAGAGGTTTCAACTGCTTATGAAAGCATTTATGAGAACTTTGTTTTAGGAATGAAAGGTGTTTCAAAACGCTCAGCTTTCGTAGTAGATGGCAATGGCATTATTCAGTATGCAGAAGTACTAGAAAGTGCTGGTGATGTTCCTAACTTTGATGCAGTGAAGGAAGCGCTAGCAAAAATATAAATATCACACGCTCGTCATCCTAAAAATGACGAGCGTTTTTGTTTAAAACAAAACCCATCAACTCAGGTTGTTTAAGAAACCCTTATCAACATGAAAACTCCCTTTTTCGTTTTTCTCTTCTTTTTATTATTTTCAAAAACTGCTTTTGCACAAGAAAACCCCATCGTTACCTTTCAGCAAGAACGCATTCATTTAAATCAACATGGCATGAAGGTACTTGGCAGTTGGGCAGGGGTCAATTTAATTACTAATGGTATCTTAAGGGCTAATACTACTACTGGCAGTAATCGGTATTTTTATGAAATGAATATCTATTGGAATGTAGTGAACGGCACTTTGGCAGGATTGGGCTTATTACAAAATAAGAATCAAGATTATAGTAACTCGGGAGTATTACTGAGTTTGGAAGAACAGCATGCTATAGAAAAAACATTTTTGATTAATTCAGGCTTGGATGTAGCTTATGTAATGACGGGAGTATATTTATTAGAGAAGAGCAAGAACTCAACAGACCAAGAAGAAAGGTTAAAGGGATATGGACAGTCCGTAATATTACAAGGAGGTTTTTTATTACTTTTTGATGGTATTATGTATGGTGTACATCGCTCTCATTATACTAAAAACAAGCGCATTTTCCAGCATATAATTTTTACAGGAAATCAATTAGGATTAGTCTGGAAATTTTAAAGAAAACCTCCAGACTAATTTTTAAGCTATCTGTTAATTATAATTCTTTTAGCTATCAAAAGCGAATCTGCATTCAATCTCAACATATATTCTCCTTCAGCCAACCCTGATAAATCCATTGTTCTACTGGTATCTAAAGACGAAATTGTACCTGCTTGTATAAACCTTCCTAATAAATCATATATTTCATACGTAGTATTGTTCCAAGGGTCTCTGGCTTCAATTTTAAATACTCCATTACTTGGATTTGGATAAATTGACACGCCATTATCATTAAAGAATTTAAAGATATACTGGTTTGAAACAGGAGAAAAGCAAACCTTATCTCCGTAAAATAATGTTTTATAAACGTTTTTAGCAATAACACTCAGATTAGCTTCCTCGGTAAATCTTATTGAACTTCCCGATAGATTATTGTTTGCTACACCATTCACCTGCCAAACGTATTGGTCAGCCCTAACAGCATTTACCCCTACGGTATAAGGACTTAATCGAACGATAGAATCTACTCGTGGAGGATTCGCTTTTACTGATACAAATACAGTTGGCGAAATCGGCGATTTACAGTCATTCCCATCAGTCTGATAAGCACGAAACCTTCCAGTCTGTGTAATAGTTAGGTTTTGAATACCAAAATTTGTAACTGTACCATTCTGACTAGCAAGCCACGTTGGTCTGTTGCCAGCGATTAAGCTCATTTGTAAAGTAGTATTATCTCCATCACAAAACACAGTATCTTTTGTTGATAAAATAGTAGGCGTGGCTGGCAAAGGATTCACCGTTATTTTTTGTACTGCTGATGTCATTGAAAAACAATTGTTACCATCAATCGTTCTGACAGTATAATCACCCGAAGTATTTATTCTTAGGTTCTGAGTGCTTGTTCCTGTATTCCACAAATACCTATTCGCCGATACATTTGATGAAGTAAGTGTTACATCAGTATCTGCACAAAAAGTTGTTGGGCCACTGGCTACAATAGTCGGAGTTGGTGGCAAAGGATTTACTACAATCTGAACGCCATCTGAAATCGGAGAAGAACAACCTTGTGGACTAATCGTTGTTACTCTGTAAGTACCCGAAGTATTTATTCTCAAGTTCTGACTATTTGTTCCTGTACTCCATAAATAACTACCTGCCTGTGTATTAGATGAGGTCAATGTTACATCAGTATCTGCACAAAAAGTTGTTGGGCCACTCGCTGCAATGGTTGGTTTTGGCGGTAAAGGCTTATTCGTTGTAGTAACGGTTGGTGAAAAATCAGATTGGCAACCATACTGATTAACAGTTCTTACGGCAAAACTTCCTGAGGTAGAAACATTAATAGCCTTTGCAATACTTCCGTTGCTCCATTCATAGATAGCTGCGTCGCTAGCATTTAATGTCACACTATTTCCATCACAAAAACTAACATCACTACTAGCCGTAATAGATGCCGACGGAACAGAGCTCCCTACAAAAGATATATAAGGTACCTGAATAACATTGCCTACATTATCACGAAAACGAGCATAATATTTTTTATCGGTTCCTACTGAAAGCCTAGTCAGTTTCTGGCTTGAAAATACACCGCTTGAAAAATTACTACCATTATTAGACCATTGATAGTTTGAGTAACCATCTGGCAAGTTTACATCTACCTGATTGCTCCCACAATAGAAATCCAAATTACCAATTGTCATCGGTAAGTGGGGTCTTGAGTTTCCAAAAAAGTTATCATTCAACGCATTATTCCATGCATTTGCTAGTTGCTCCAAGCCTACTCCATTAAAATGTACACCATCTTGGCGACCGACAACCTGAATTTGGTCGGTATTAGGCCCAAAAAATACATTGTTATTGGCTTGGTTAATTACTGCCAATTGTCCATTGATAATATTCTGGTCAGTAACAATGGGTGTACCGCAAATACCACTACATGGGGTAGCAGACCCTCCAGAAGTCAAAGAGACTACCCAGCTTATATCTTTGCCAGAGTCTGACCTAGACTTATTGATAATTGTTTGAAGATTTGAACGATATACCTCGCTACTGGTAGCTAGTTTTTGATTAACCAAAAAATTATCAGACTCACCCTGACACCATAAAACAGCACGAATGCCTAATTGAGCAACGAAATAATGAAAGGCATCTGAAAGGTCTTGATAAGGAAGTTTGTTTTGATAAGTACCACCAATATATGGATTAGGCGCATTGTTTCCATTGGCAGTAGTTGCCCAAGTGCTACTTGAGGTACCCTCAAAAGCAGCATTAAAAAACATCACTGGTACATTTAATTTGTTTACAAGTAAATCGCCTAGTCTTCCCCAACACCAACCATTCATTCCTCTTGGGGCAATTCTACTATTGGCTTCTAATTTTGAAAACGGAGATAATGAAATATAAAAATCTCCGCCTGAATCTGTATTTGTGGCAGACCCAAAACAGTTTACACGATCGTTTGTTGCCCCAATTCCCGCAATTTGGGGCATCCCTTGGGCATTAGATTGCCCAGCTATTACAAAAACTTCCCCAACTCCTACTCTTTCCAGTCGTGTAGTACCTTCAATGAGGGTTCCATACAAACTACCTCTTAACTCCAAGCTATACCACCCTTGTTTAACTCTCATGACGCTGCTGAAATTGCCGTTGAGGGGCAGTACTTTTATAACTGTCCAATCTACATATTCACCTTGTCCAGCTTCAACAGGGATTAATCTAGCTTCTATTTTATCAATTTGTTTTTCGTATGTACCTGAAATAGTAATTTGTGAAAAGCCTTCTTGGTTTCGCTGATAGACAGCTCTGTTTTGAGGCGAAGTAATCTTTATCTGACAAAAAAGTAAAGTTGGAATACAAAGATTTAATACCAACAAAAGAATTCTTTTGGGAAATAACATCAGAATTATTGTTTAAACTTTATCTCAACAAGATAAAATAAGTAAGGAGGTAATTTTTTAGCGTAACCCTATTCGTAAAACTTTTAACGTAATAAAAATATACAAAATTCACGTAAAGCGAATCCTTTGATATATTTATCTAAAAATACTTATCTTTCGATAAGTATTTTCTTAGAAATTTTAAAATTGTTATTTGTTGCTCTTAAGATATAAGTACCATCTACTAGGGTACTCAAATCAAGCACTTTTTGTGCATCTAACACATCTATTTTACCCTGATAGATTAGTCTTCCATCTACTGTATAAATAGCGATAATTGTATTTTCTAAATTATACCTACTCTCTAAAGTAAATCTACCATTTCTTGAAGGATTCGGGTATACCGATAGCCCTTTATCATCATAAGACACCAAACCATAAGTGGCTATTTCTGAAATACATACCAATGGATTCACATATCCTTGAATCTGATAAATATTTCTAGCCTGCACTGTATAATTACCTGCATCTATTGCTCTGATGATAGTATCTTTAGGAGCCGTAGCCAATGTTTTTCCTTCATATTTCCAGACAAACTCAGTAGGCAACTTTGCCGTTTTTACCCCTAAAGTGTAAGTCCCTTTTTGTACGATACTTACTGACGTTGGGTTATCTTTTAATGTCGTTTGAACAACATTCGATGCTTTTGATAAACAGCCTTTTTCGTCTCTTACAAAACCTTTCACTAATTCCGTGCCAGAGACTTTAATCAGTGAGGGATTGTTATTGGTAAGAACTCCATTTCTTTCCCAAGTAAAAGTGTACTTTTTGGCATCTGGCGACGTAAGGTTGATGTTTACACTTGAACCTTCGCAAAATACAACATCGCTTAAAGCATTGATAGTTGGAGGCTTAGGTAACGGGTTTACAAACGTTGTAATATTGTCTTTTGACGTAGGTGATAAACAGTTATTTGTACCACGCGTTTGAACAAAGAATGTTCCTGCATTTTTAACGACAATACTTTGAGTTGTTTCTCCTGTATTCCATAAATAGCTTACTGCTCCTTCATTAGATGATACCAGCGTGACACTCTGTTCATCACAAAACTCTGTTGAACTTGTGAATGAAATCGTTGGTGCTACAGGACGAGGTTTTACTGTCAATTTTACTTCATTTGAAATAGGTGATTGACAGGCATTTTTATCTACTACTCTTAATGTATAACTTCCTTCATTGCTTACAGAAATATTGCTGGTAGCAGCTATATTAGAAATAGGTGCATTCCATTGATAAATAGGGTTTTCTGCTTCTGTAGTACTTTGTATGGTGACACTAGTACCTATACAAAAATTGACATCGTCGATAGCCTTGATAACAGGGGCTTTAGGAGGCAAATTTGTTTTTACTGTAAAGCTAGGCACTTGAACGATATTCCCATTAGCACGTGTCACTTTAACCACGTATGAACCCGCAGGAACATTTACTGTTCGGGTATTATATTCTTGAAAGGTTGTTTCATTTACCCATCGATATTGTTGATATCCTGCTGGCAAACTCAACCTTACTAAATCTGTAGAAACACATTCAAGCGAAACACTAGGAATAGTGTCTGCTGAAATGGGCTCTACTGTTTCAAAAAAGTTTTTATTATCTACTGTCAGCGCCCTAATCCATGCATCGGCAACATCTGTTAATCCTTTGCCAGTAAAGTGTACACAGCGGTCTCTTTCGCCGATAAAATCTACCTGAATATTATCTGTAAATGGCCCTGGGAAAATAGGTCTGAGGGCATCAGTCGTTATCGCTTGGTTTTGTGCATTTACAATGATTGGCGAGGGTTTGGGTGGTGATAAAATAGAATCACAACCACGCTGACTTGAATAGGAAGTGCGTGCAACTACCCAAGCAAGTTTATTAGTCCCTAAATCTTGGCGACTCTTTTTGATTAAACGCTGAAGATTATCCAAATAATTATCAATCGTTACCGGAGCAGGCTTGCCTTGGGCAATAGCTTCAAGGTTCACTAGGTTTTGGGTTTCTCCTTCCATCCACAGTACGGCTCTTACTCCAAGGTTTATACCATAGTAGCGTAATACAGAATTTAGGTTTTCATAAGGATAACCTACAGGAAAATATCGAAGTGGCATGCCAACGTCTTGAAAATCTCCTAAAGTAGGAACCGTAGGATTTTCAGCACTTTCTCGCCAAGTTCTTACTGACGAACCTCCCCAGCCTGTATTAAAAAACATAATAGGTACATTCAGCTTCGCAGCAAGAGCATCTCCTACTTTTCCCCAATAATAAGGGCCTAAACCTAAAGGACCAATCGTTACATTTTTGCTGAGTTGAGAGAATTCAATAAGCGAATAATTACTTGTAGTATATGTTACATAACTTGTATTCTTGGGGTCAAATTCTTTTTTGTAGCCGTTCTCACTATAATCTTTTAAAAAGTTAGCACAGTTTACTCTATCATCTCCAGCAGCAGTTTCTGCATCAGACCGAAGCCCGCTTCCTCCTGCATTAGACTGTCCTGCAATCACAAATACTTCACCTACTCCTACTTTCTCAATACTTGCAACATCACCAACCACTTTTCCTCTTAATAAGCCTCTTACCTCCATTTTGTACCAGCCCCCTTTCACAGTAACCGACCCTTTGAATAACCCACCAAGTGGATTAGCCTTTAGGACAGTCCAGTCTATCGCAATGCCTTGTCCACTTTTCACAGGGCTCATCCTTACTTGCAGCGTATCAATCGGTTGTGAGTAAGTTCCAGTTATCGTAACAATGGCTTCGTTACTCAAATTACGTTGAAATATTTGTCTGAGTACAGGCGAAGTGAGTTTGATTGTTGTTTGACTAAACAATAAGTTATGGGTGCTGATGAGCAACAAAATCAGTAACAATCTCTTAAGCATATTCACTGAATTTAAGTAAAGTACAAGTGTTTGTGAAGTATAAGACGCCAATAGCCTAAAAAGCGTTGCTTTTTAAGCTAATAATAAGTGGATAATCATAGAAAAATCCTACAAAAATAAAGAAAGCATCCCAGAATCTGAGATGCTTTCTTTATTTTATTTAAATAATTTATCAAACGGTAGTTAACCATTTATGGATAAATAATTAGTCAGCTACTACTGTGAATTTCACTTTGTGCTTCACTTCTTTGTGTAAATCAAGTGTTGCAGTGTAATCACCAACAAATTTCACTTCAGTATCCAAAGCGATTTTCTTTCTATCTACCTCAAATCCTTTTTCTTTCAAAGCTTCAGAGATTTGGATAGTAGTAACACGACCAAAGATTTTACCGCTTTCACCTACTTTAGCAGCAATAGCTAATGTAATATCACCGATAGATTCAGCCAAAGCCAAAGCATCTAATTTCACTTTTTCAGCTTTGTGAGCTACTTGCTTGATGTTTTCAGCAAGAATTTTTTTGTTTGATCCCGTCGCTTGAACTGCGAAACCCTGTGGAATCAAGTAGTTACGTCCATATCCTGGCTTTACATTAACTACGTCATTTTTATAACCGAGACCTGCGATGTCAGTCTTTAAGATGATTTCCATTTTTTTATTTTATTAAGATATTAGGGCTTTATTTAAAGGCAACAGTTAAAACCATCAGCCCATTTCTTATTACCTAAAACCTATTATCTAAAACCTTATTTATAATAACTATTTCAATCCGTCAGCCACGTAAGGCATTAAAGCCAAGTGTCTAGCACGTTTGATAGCTACAGCTACTTTACGTTGAAATTTTAAAGAAGTACCAGTAAGACGACGAGGAAGAATTTTTCCTTGTTCGTTTACTAACTTCAATAAAAAGTCAGGGTTTTTGTAGTCGATATATTTAATGCCTGATTTTTTGAAACGGCAATATTTTTTGCGGATTACGCTTTTGTCAACTGGTTCGTTTACTAATGTCATGATTTCAAAATGTTGAATTTCGTGAATGTCTTACTTATTCTGCTTTTGCTTCTGCAGCTACTGGTTTTTTACCTACCAAACCTTTTTGCTTACGCTCGTTGTATGCTACTGCGTGCTTATCAAGAACAGTTGTCAAGAAACGAATCACTTTTTCGTCACGCTTGTATTCAAGTTCCAATTTAGCTACTAGAGTTCCTTCTGCTTTAAACTCAACGATATAATAGTAACCAGTTTGTTTGTTTTGAATAGGATACGCCAGCTTACGTATTCCCCATGCTTCTTCATTAATGATTTCAGCATTGTTATCCGTTAGGATTTTTTTGAACTTTTCAACGGCATCCTTTGTCTGCTGTTCAGACAAAACGGGAGTTAAGATGAATACCGTTTCATAATTACGTAATTCCATAAGTATGTAATGTTGTTTTAAAAATTGGAGTGCAAAATTACACATTCCCTTTGTAATTACAAAACATTACTGATAAAGTTTTTGATAATCAGCAAGATAGAGTTATATAAAGACCTTACTAGGTATCAATAGCTAAATTATCTTCAATTTTTAGCACCCGAAATAGCGCCTGCCTTTTGTAGTTTATTCATATTTTCACTGTTTTTATACCCTAATACTTTCACCTCTGTTCGCCTATTAATAGCGTGTTCTTTCTCCGAACATACTACGCCATCCTTACATTGATTCAGCAACTGGGTTTCGCCATAACCTTTGGCAATA
The DNA here is from genome assembly GCF_034928825.1 of Arcicella aquatica. NCBI lineage: Bacteria > Pseudomonadati > Bacteroidota > Cytophagia > Cytophagales > Flectobacillaceae > Arcicella > Arcicella aquatica. The sequence goes on from NZ_JAYFUL010000002.1 coordinate 224,366, forward strand.
ATTCTTTCTTGGGCAATTCCCCCTTTGGTAATAATGAAATTAACCGCTTGGGCTGCGCGTTTCTGCGACAAGCTCATGTTATATTCCTCATCTGCCCTACTATCGGTATGTGACCCTAGCTCTACCTTAATATCAGGATTGTCTTTCAGAATTTGTATTAACGTGTACAATCCTTGAAAGGCTTCTTTCTTGATTTCCCATTTATTAAAATCATAATGGATATTATCAATCCTGTAAATATCATTGAGGTTTATTTTTTGCATATTAATAGTAGCCTCTATTAATTCATTTTGGTTAGCCAAAGTAGTTACATTTTCAATCATGATGCCCGACACACAAAAAGCTTTTTTGGAATCAAGCAAATAACAAGCAGCATTAAAGTTGGCACGGCGTGTTAGGTATTCATCGAATCGTGCAATGATATCGTAGTCATTCCCTTTTTCAAGTTTGATTTTTGCATACCCATTCTGTACTCTGACAGAGTCTACTAACAGCTGTTTGGTCTTATTGAATACTTTCACAAATGAGCCTTCCAGGTTTCCACTTGTCTCGCTATCCACTACTTTCAGTTTAAGCAGGTAAAATCTTGGTTCTTTAGCTGGGGTTACCTGAGCAAAAAGGCTTGTACAAAAGCTACAAAACATGAGCAATAGAAGTGTTTTCATTGGATTTGCTGGTTATGATAATATATCATGTTGAAGGTACTTTAGCCTACGATTTTATGACTTTTGTCGAAAATCAAAGATGATAGAGAAAAATCAGGAAAAATTTTCAGCTTTTAACAAAAAAAAATACCACGTTTATTTAAGATTTATAACGAAAAACACTGATTTATCTTTCTTATAGCAATCATAAAATTTCAAAAGCCTGTCAGCACGACAGAATCCCTTTGAAATGTCATTATAGCAACTATATTTGTAATGAATTTAACCGCCATTAAATTTCATGAGAAAACCATTATTATTGATCATCTCAATACTGTGTATTGGGCTGATGACTAGTTGCAACGAAAGTATTACGCCTTTAGAAAAGGTAGTTCCTGCAAGCAGTGCAAAGAGCACTAATAGCGTTAAACAAACGCTTCTTAACAGTTTTTGGCAGTACGGAGAAATTAACATCCAAGGTGGCTCAAAAACTAAACTTGTGTTTTCAAGACAACAAAATGTTGGCTTGAACAATACAATTTCTAAAATCCAAATCAATTTCAAGACTGATGGTACTATTATAAGCCTTCAAGAAGGTTTAGTTGTACAGAAAGGTAAGTGGAAATTGCTCAATAATGACAAACAATTAGAACTAGCTATTGAAAATAGTCCGGTAGAAGTGTTTAATATTGTTCAGTTCAATAAAGATGTTATTGAGTATAATTCTGTGTTAAAACCAAATGGTTCTCAGGATGATGCTTGGACGATGACTTTGGCTTTTTTAGGCGCTTCACCGTCTTCTGTTACCGAAATTACAACAACGTATAAACTATCACCGATATAATATTTCTGTGAAATTACGGACTAATTTAAAAGACCTGCGACGTTTTAAATCGTCAGAGGTCTTTTTGTTGTATCTTTACAGCCTATTTTCGTTAAGGTATTTAAAGAGAAAACCCTAAAATATATTATGCAGCACGATATTATCGTAATCGGAGGAGGAATCGTTGGGCTTGCTACCGCTCTAAGAATCAAGGAACAACGCCCAGAAATGAAAGTTTTGGTACTTGAAAAAGAACGTGAAGTAGCAGTTCATCAAACAGGTAATAATTCTGGTGTTATTCACTCGGGGCTTTATTATAAGCCCGGTTCACTGAAAGCAACCAATTGTATCCGTGGATATCATCAGCTAATAGATTTTTGTAACCAAGAAAATATCCCTTATGAACTAACGGGGAAAGTAGTAGTAGCTACCAAGCACGAACAACGCCAACAGCTTGAAAATTTATACATCCGTGGCCAACAAAATGGCTTAGAAGGATTGCGTAAAATTTCGCCCTCAGAAGTAAAAGAATATGAACCTTATGTTAGTTGTGTAGAAGGCATGTGGGTTCCACAAACTGGAATTGTTGATTACAAAGTAGTATCGCAAAAAATGGCGGATAAATTAAGAAGCCTTGGTGCTGAGTTACTTTTTAATGAAAAAGTAATAGGCGTTACCAAAGGGCATTCGTTATCAATCATTAAAACTGAAAGAAATACCTACGAAACTAAATTGGTGATTAACTGTGCAGGACTGTACTCCGATAAAGTAGCTCAGATGTCACAAGACTGGCCAATTGATGTCCGTATTGTTCCTTTCCGTGGCGAGTATTTCAAAATTCGTCCAGAAAAACATTATTTGGTTAAAAACTTAATCTATCCTGTTCCAGATCCCAATTTCCCATTCTTAGGCGTACACTTCACCAGAATGATGCGTGGAGGTATCGAAGCGGGACCAAATGCGGTACTGGCTTTCAGAAAAGAAGGATATAAAAAATTAGACATAGACCCAAAAGAACTTTGGGATACCCTTACATGGGGTGGTTTTCAGAAAGTAGCGGCCAAATATTGGGAAACAGGTTTGGGTGAAATGTACAGAAGTTTTTCTAAGGCAGCTTTTACAAAGGCTTTGCAAGAATTAATTCCAGACATCCAAGAATCTGATTTAATTGAAGGCGGTGCTGGTGTAAGAGCACAGGCTTGCGACCGTACTGGAGGGTTATTAGATGACTTCTCTATCATCGAAGACGAGAAAGTAATCAATATTTTGAACGCGCCATCTCCTGCTGCAACTTCCTCATTGTCAATCGGACAAACAGTTTCTGAAATGGCTTTAAAGCGTTTTTAGATAAAGTTAATATTAAGAAAATAGCCTCAGAACTAGATTTAATAGTTTTGAGGCTATTTCTTTTATGGTTAAGTAAGTTGTTTAGAACTTATTTTTTTTTGTTTCAGTTAAATAAGTAATCCCATAATTCAGCGATCAATCCACATGAAAATACTTTACCGTTATTTAAAAAAATACCAAGCTACCGTACTTGGTGCATTAGCCTTGGCGGCTATTAATCAAATTTTTTCACTGCTCGACCCTTTTATTTTTCGTAAAATCATTGATGATGTCGCAACGGTTTATAATTCAGACAATCATACTGTTCACGAGTTCTTATATGCTATTCTCCCCCTCTCTGGTGCTTCGGTAGGAGTAGCATTTGTAAGTAGGGTAGCTAAAAACTTTCAAGATTATTTTATCAGTACTGTTACACAACGTGTAGGCGCACAGATTTATGCCGATGGTATTAGTCATTCCTTAGAATTACCTTATGAAAGCTTCGAAGACCAACGCTCTGGAGAAACCCTTGGTAAGCTTCAAAAAGTAAGAGTAGATGTAGAAAAGCTCATTTCAGTAGGTATCAATATCCTTTTCCAGTCGGTAATTGCCCTAATATTTATCTCAATATATGCCTTTTCTGTACATTGGATGATTCTGCCTTTATTTTTAGTAACAGGACCCCTGATTGCTTGGATTAGTTCGGTATTGAGTAAAAAAATAAAAACCATTCAAATACAAATCGTTCGAGAATCAACGGGTTTGGCAGGTTCTACGACAGAATCTTTAAGAAACATTGAATTAGTAAAATCACTTGGCTTAGCCAAACAAGAGGTGGCTCAATTGAATGCTACTACTCAGAAAATCCTAGCCCTTGAACTCAAAAAGGTACGTTATGTCCGTTCAATGTCTTTCGTACAAGGTACATGCGTGAATTTAATTCGTGCCTTGATGGTACTGGTATTGATTTATCTGATATATGAAAAAAAGATAACCATTGGTGAATTTTATTCATTGAATATTTACTCGTTCTTCCTTTTTGGTCCTTTACAAGAAATTGGGAATGTAGTAAATACTTATCGTGAAGCGGAGGTTTCGTTACAGAATTTTGAAGACATTTTTAAAATTCCAGTAGAAGTTAAGCCTGCTAATCCATACCCTGTTATTAGCATCGATACGTTGGCTTTTGAAGATGTACAATTCCGTCATCAATCTGCTACGAAAGATGCCTTGCGTAAAATTTCATTTGAAGCTAAAAAAGGTGAAACCATTGCTTTCGTAGGGCCTTCTGGTTCTGGAAAATCTACTTTGGTGAAATTGCTGGTAGGTTTGTATCGACCAAAAGATGGTAAGATTCTTTTCAATGGACACAACTATAATGAGATTGATTTCGACCAGCTACGTGAACGCATCGGTTTTGTAACACAAGACACTCAGCTTTTCTCGGGAACAATCAGAGAGAATTTATTATTCGTCAATCCGTCTGCCACTGATGAACAATGTTTGGATGTATTGAAAAAAGCAGCTTGTAATACGCTTTTAGAACGTGCCGACAAAGGACTTGATAGCGTCATTGGTGAAGGTGGCGTAAAAGTATCGGGTGGAGAAAAACAACGCTTGAGCATTGCCAGAGCTTTATTGCGTAACCCTAATTTACTGGTATTTGATGAAGCTACTTCATCGTTGGATTCGCTAACAGAAGAAGAAATTTCGGAAACCATTCGTGAGGTTTCGGAAGGGCATACTCATCTTACCATCGTGATTGCCCATAGACTTTCTACCATTATGCACGCCGATAAGATTTTTGTATTGGAAAAAGGGAGAATCGTAGAAAATGGCTCACATACTGAATTATTAGACAACAAAGGGTTGTACTATGCGATGTGGAGACAACAAGTTGGTGAAAAAGATTCGATAGAAATAGACTAGCTAAATTAGTAGCTGTGAGTGATGAGATTTGAGCTATTACTTAAATAGTGATTAGTAAATAGTAATTGGTGATTAGTATTACTAGCTATCAATTGTTTAAGATAAATAAAAACGTTGCTTAAATTGTATTGATTACTTAGTTCATTAGATAAACAGTGATTTAATATGTTGACATATTAAATCACTGTTTATTCACGTTCCATACTTCTCTTTACATCCTTCTCTTTAATAGTATCACGCTTGTCATAAAGCTTCTTACCTTTCGCCAAAGCAATGTCTATTTTAGCAAAACCTCTGTCAGAAATATACATTCTGGTCGGAACAATGGTCAACCCTTGGTCTTTCAGTTTGTTTTGTAACTTCTTAATCTCCTTTTTTGTCAATAATAATTTGCGGTCTCTAAGTGGCTCGTGGTTATAGTGTGTCCCTTCGTTATACTTAGAAATATTCATTTGTCTGATGTACAGTTCTTCATTCAAAAACAAGCAATAAGCGTCAGTAAGATTCACTTTCCCTTGGCGAATTGACTTAATTTCTGTACCCATCAGCATTACTCCTGCCGAGAATTTTTCAATAAAAAAGTACTCAAACGAAGCCCTTCTATTCTTAATTTCTATATTTTTTTCTATGCTCTCCTTTGCCATTTTCTGTAAAATTTAATGCTTATTAATCAAAAAGTGTAGGATTAATTCTTGCTAAAAAAAGCCATACAGCAAATCTGTACGGCTTTTCTTTCGCAAAATTATAAAAACTTTAAAGAATAATCTTTAATTATTTCTTTTCAGGTCCTTTTTTCTCAGCATATTCTTTGTTTAAGCCTTCAACAATCTCTTTTGTTCTGTCTGCACTATCATCAGCGAACAAAATTCCACCGCCACTCAAAGTATATCCTAATACAAATTCAAATTTGTTTTCTGCATTATGTTTTTTGATATATTCACGAATGTTAGCATACAATTCTTGCATTTTTTTGCCTTGTTCTTCGGCTAAAGCTGCTTGTTTTTGTTGGCTGTATTGCTGTAATTCAGAACCTTTTTTCTTCAACATCATGTCAGCAGCTTGCAAGTCTGCTTGTGTCATTGTTTGTGCTCTTTGTTGAATTGCTTGTAATTCACCTTGTAAAGCTCTTTCACGTTGACCCAAATCTACTTGTAAACGATAGCCTTTATTTTCAAATTCTTTTTGGGCATCTTTATAGAATTGATAATTTGCCAATAATGAATCTGTGTTTACATAAACTGTTTTCTTTTCGCCGCTAGTAGTTGAGGTTGAAGAGCTTGATGTTGCGTTTTCCTTGTTGGCAGATTTATCACACGAGAAACATCCAATTGCTAATAAGCCACTGCACAAGATTAGGGATAATTTTTTCATTTCAGTTAAAGCCCCTGCCCCAAGGGATAATTTTTGAATTATGTTAGTCTTCGGATGGGGTAATTAGAAGATAAAAATTTAACAAATATACTAATTTTGTATCAATTTGAAAATGTGATATTTTGTTTAATATTATACTGATAATCAAACAGTTATATTTTTTACCATTTTTCTATGCTAGACTATTTAATCGAAGCATAGCTGGCTTGTCTAATAAAATTCTATGCTAAAAGGTCAAAAGCCTGTCTTAATTATCTAAAGACTTCCTCACTAAGTAGCCACTCATTCCTGCAAAACCACCTACTAATCCGCCAATCAATACCGTTATAGCTATTAAAAGACCAGCGTTGCCACCCAAAGGAAGTATGGATGCAATTTTGGTAGAAAGTATTCCGTCAGTAGCTATATGATAATATAATGTTACTAAAAGCCATAGTATTGCAATACCCGCTGCACTTTTACGAAAGGCTTCCCCACTAGATTTTGCTTGTAAATAACAAACAGCAAAGGCTGCTAAGGCTATTACCCACCAGTCAAAAAAATACTGACTCACAAAAGTCACCATAATAATGATTGAAGTAAGCGGACTAAAAAACGAAGAACCTATTTTGCCTAATAATGACGATTCTTTTTCTGTGGTTGAAATATTATTTGCCATTTTTTTAAATTTTAACGCTACTTATTATTTGGTTAGCTTAATTGTCTTTTTAATTCTAGCAGACTTTTCATCTTTGCTTTGAAGGAATAATAATTCATTCAATTTACCTTGTCTCCATGTTTCAATCATATCGTCATAATGTGGGCTACCCGGATTTCCTGACTGCCCCCCCGGAATTACGCCATATCCCTTAAAAGTATTGTTCTTTCCTAGTTGTACAATCATCCTCCACGAAGGCCCAGTGCGTTCGGTTGTAGCATTTACGATACCTTTACCTCCTCCGATTTTCACATCCATTTTACTGAATGAATTCAACCCGGGAATCAAGTGTTTTATATCTGTTGATTTATAATTTGCCCATGCCCAACTATCGCCCATATCTGCTTTTTGCCACTTTGTCAAACTATCCATCGTAGCTGTCAATGAGGTACTCGCTAAGTCTTCGAGCGTCTCAACCTTATTCTTGGTTTTTACATTATCAAACCATTTAACTGTTGGAGTTTGGTTTATTAACTGTGCTGTTTTATCCCAAGAAGGATACATCATCGGAATATTTCCGTCATAACCAAATTCATCTTCCCAAATAGACTCATACAATAAGTTCGACCATGTTTCAAATATTGACGGTGCAATCTCTTCTGGGTCATTTTTCTTATTCCACGTTTGTAATACTTTAATAGCTTTGGCTTGTTTGGCAGTTGGTGTTTTAACCAAACTAATTAGTTTATCCAACATACCATTGGCTTTTAAGTTGTAATTATCATTCTGCAAATCTCTTAAGCTATCTACAGTAATATTAGTCATACTTTCTAAACGCTGATTGATGCGTCTGCCACGTTCAGAAGGAGCAAACTCCCAGTTGATATAATATGGATAACTAGGGTCAGTAGATGATTGATTAGCCGAACTTACAAATCCTCTCGCTGGATTTTTCACATGAGGGTTATGTGCATGAGGAATAAAGCTTTGCCAATCAGCGGCTTTGTCACTTCCGTCTAAAATATATTTGCCTTGTAGTTTGGCTTTCAATGGAAACTTGCCATTTACCCAAAGAGCAATGTCGCCTTGGTTACTAGCAAATACAAAATTCTGTGCTGGAGCAGAATAAAAGCTTAGGGCTTTTACATAATCGTCATAGTTTTTAGCACGATTTAAGCGATAAAAAGTCGTTAATTCTTGCGATTTATCGTGTGCGACCCATCTGAGTGCATGTCCTGTAGGAATATTTTTCTTGAAGGGTTTTTCGTTGTCTAAATATACAATTGGGCCGTGGTGGGTAAATAAAACGGTGTCTTTCACTACATCACCATTTTTCATGATATACTGTTCAAAACGTCTTGTAATTTTCTTCCATTGCCCATCATGCCAATATTCTTCCATCTTAGCATCCTTGAATTTTACCTCGTACCAGTCTACAATATCAGCACCTACGTTGGTAACTCCCCAAGCAATGTCACGATTAAAACCTCCGATAACATTGGGTGTTCCGGGCATTGTTGCTCCATACACATTTACATTCGGGGCTACTAGTTGCATCTGATACCAGATAGAAGGCAAACTTAAAGTAAGGTGTGGGTCGTTCGCTAACAATGGTAAACCCGAAGCTGATTTACTACCACTGACTGCCCAGTTGTTCGAGCCAATTCCTTTATCGCGTTCTGTGCTTGCTTTCATGCTTCCTATACCTACAAAATCTGCAGGAGCTTTAGGCAAAGGTAGTGGCGTAAAATCAATTGGCGTTCCTGTAGGAATAATCGGACTTTCTTCAAAAGGATAATTAGGAAAAAGCTCTTCGGCAACTTCTCTACCATATTTTCTCAGAATGTTCGTCATACGTAAATCATCTGTACCAGAAGCTAGTACGAATGACATATTTTTTAAGAATAAGGCACTTTTCAAGGGTGTCCATAGCTCTGGACTATACCCTAAAAGTTTGTATTCTACTGGTAATGTTCTAGCCTTTAGTTGGTTGATATAGGCATTCACTCCTGCTGCATAAGCTTCGATAGCTACTTTAGCCTGTGGGTCTTCCAGCATTCCTGCTAAAGATTTTTCTGCACCATAGACAGAGCCCATTCTACGATTGTACTTGTCAGATTCTAATGCTTTTTCTCCTACTATTTCCGTCAAACGCCCTGCTGCATAATGTGTTTGAAACTCCATTTGCCACAACCTATCTTTGGCTGTAACATATCCCTGTGCTAGGTATAAGTCGTGGTCGTTATTGGCAAAAATGTGCGGAATACCTAATTCATCATACTCAACGGTTACTTCATCGGTTAGTCCTTCAATTTTTAAAGAGCCTTGAACAGCTTTATCGGTCAAAGGTTTTTCTGCGTTCACCCAGAAACCTGTAAAAGGACTTAAGAAACGGCCAAAAGCAGGGGCAGTTCCCCAATTTGTACTAAGGGCATAACACAAAGCAAAGGTGATAACCAAGGAGACAATTGCTTTTACTCTAGGATCTTTCATTGACAGTAGGAAATGTTAGTTCGACGATAATTGCACTAATTTAGAGAAATTTTATATTAATCTTAGTCATCAAAGAAAATTAAGCGAGTAAAGAATTCAATGATTAAATTAATAGTATAGAAAGTGTGTGAATAATTAATATTGATTGATGGTTTTGGCTGATGTTATTTTACCTTCTTAAATTTTATATTTAAAATTCTGTTGTCATTAACGATTAGTCCAACAATCTCGTTTTTTGAATTTCTTTCAATCAGCATTTGATAAGAATTCATTGCAAGATAGTCTTTTCTAATAAGCGTAGCTTCTTGGCTTTCTTTATTTTTAATTAGGCTATAATCATTTCCCTTCAAATAGTTAATTGCTATACTAGTATTGGTTTCAGGATTAAAGTACTTTCCATTAAGTGTTTTATAGTAATTAGTTTCTACTTTGACAGCAGGGAGTTTTACGGCTGTTTGAAATGATTGTGAGGGATGAAAAATAGTAAGTGATTTTACTGTTTTGTTTTGAACTGTAAACTTAATTTTCAGGTCTTTTACTGTTTCATAAGCATAAATTGATGGACTTTCTTGTTTCAATTTAGAAGGATTCCTCCCGTAAATGTCTCTATACAAACCTGTACTATCTTTTCTAATTTTAATTATTCGATTATCCTCAAACTGATAATCTCCTAAATTATCTAACTGTGTGTTGGCAGTTTCGGTTTCTGTTAAAAGATTATTAGTTTCAATGAATTTGGTTTTATCAATTACCAATGTTGCCAATTCTTGCGAAAGCCCCCTCGTCCAAACCTGGGTGTTATTAGTCATAACAATTATGGAAATGTTTTCCGTTGGGAACCTATCAAAAGATGCATTATAAGCACCAGTACTTCCATCATGATAGGTATGTGTTAAGCCTTTGTAATTTTCAAACATTAATCCAAAACCATAAAATGTTTGATTTCCCGTTTTGATAGGCTGAAGAAGCACTGAATTAAATTGATTATCCCAAAGAGTGGGGCTATGAAGATGTTTCTCCCATTTTATTTGATCGTCAATGGTTGTAAACAATCCACCATCACCATATACGCTAGTTATCCAAGGGTATTTTTTCCAGCCATTAAAATTTCCATATCCATCTGCTCTATTTGGTATCACTTGCATGTAATTGTCAACAAAAGCCGTTTGACTCATCTGCAAAGGCTCAAAGATTTTAGCTTTGATATAATCTTTCAATGGTATTTTAGTAACAGTATTTACAATTTCTGCCAGAATTAAGTAATTAGAATTGCTGTACAAGTATTGTGAACTGGGCTTGAAATTCAAATCTGTTTGCTTTTTTAGTAGATTAATAGCATCGGTATTACTAACAAATGTTTTCCACCAAGTTATATCTTGCAAAGCCCATAAATCATATACGTCTCTTATGCCACTAGTATGATTCAAAAGATTTTTGATGCTGATTTTTTCGGGATAGTTCTTTAGTATATCAGGTACATATTTTCTAAAATCATCATCAAGTGAAATCAAATTGTCTTTTTGTAATAATAGAATACAAGCAGCAGTATATTGTTTGGCATTAGAAGCAATATTGAACGATGTGTTAAAATCAACAGGGATTTGAAAGTCGAGGTTGGCTTGCCCTCTTACTGCTTTTGAAATTAATACACCATCTTTGAGAATAGCAACAGCCACCCCAGGACTATTTTCTTTTACTTTAGACGCCAATATGGCGTTTACTTTAATATTGACAGAGTCGATAGGCACTTGCCCAAAAAGAGTTGTCAACGCAAAAAAATGGATAGTAATAAGCGTGAAACATCCCAATAAAACATTAGTAGTTGACGACTTTTTAATTATAGCTAATCTTTTCATATTTTGTTTTTTTAACAAAATTGATGTCCCTTTAGTATAAAGTCGTCCCATATCAAGATTTGGCACATAGTTTTAAACCTACTTTATTCATTAAAATCTTTGTCTGAATCTTCTATTTTATTTATATACTCTTTTGGTGAAAGTGAAGTCAGCTTTTTAAAGGTTCTATTAAAAGTAGATTTAGAATTGAACCCACAACTAAAGGCTATGCCCAGTAATGTTTGTTTTTTATGTTCACCATTTTTCAACATTTCTTTAACTGCTTCAATTCTGTAGCCATTTACCAAATCGTTGAAATTCATCATGAAACCCTGATTCACAACTTGTGATATTTGTTTCGGATTAGTATCTAGTTTTTTGGCAATATCAGTTAAAGTCAATACTGGGTTTTCAAAAGCTTTATCAACAATCATCAACTGCTCAATTTTTTGTTTCCAAATTTGTATCTCTGCTATTACTATCGAATCTTTTTCATCGACTAATGCTGTAATGATTTCATCTTTCATATAGTCTTTATCTTCATGCAACAGATAAGTAGCATCATTATAGAAAAGAGATGCTTGATAAGGAATAACTGTTTTGATAGAATTTGAATACCCACTGATAGATATGTAGTAAAACAATATTGAAAAACACAGGTAATACCAAAATTTACTGCCAAATTCGTTCCATTCTGGGTTTAGAATGAAAAATAAAACCCGAAGCGATAATATTAGCAATAAAGCAATAAGATACTGTTGCACCCAATTAAATAAAATTGTTTCGGCAAAACTAACTACCTGAAATGCTATTTTTTTGTAGATAGCATAATATTTTAAACTCATCAATACATAGTACATCATAGATACTAAACCTGCCATCTGATACCATGTTGACAAATCCTTATCTCTTTCATCAGCATAGAAATAGTATTCATGTAGAATCAACTTATCTGTAACAAATACAATAATAGTGTAGATAAAATAAGCTATTGCGGGAATGAAATGTATAAAATCTTTTTGGGATAATTGAAATGATTTATTGAGTAAACTTTGGGTATAAAAGTAGATTATTGGTCCTAATAAAAACAATTGCTGGAAGGGAGTATAAAACATAATGTCCCTATAAGGCTGTTTGCTGTACCAGCCTGAATAACCTAGCATAAAGGGTGCAATATAAAGACTTGATAAAAACAAAAACAAACTTAACCATGCACTCCCTTTGTTTTGGTCAAAAATACCTTTCTTTAATAAAAGCAAAGAGAACACGATTCCATGAAAGAAAAAAATCAATAAAATTGAACTCTTTAAATTAAAGTCAAATAGCATTATTACATTTTTTAAAGATTTAACAAACCATCCAACAAATTATTAGGTAGCTATTAGCTATTATACTTAATCTCACTCTTCACCCAAGCCCAACCTCATCTCTATCATGTGTTTGCTGAATCCAATTTTTTCGTAGGCTTTTATAGCGGATATATTATCATGGTATACGTCTAAACGAAGTTCTGTGATATTTTGTGAACGTGTCCAATCTTTCAGCGCTTGAATAATTTTCATATTTACTCCTTTTCCACGGTGGTTAGGGTCAACATACATGAAACCCAAATAGCCATGTTTAGGATGTTGAAGATATGGCTTTGCATCTTCGATACGAGCATACCCCGAACCTATTAATTCGCCCTCTAAATCAGCCACTAATAATTCAATGTGAGACGCGGTAATCATGCCTTCTAAATCATAATAATGTATAAGCTCGTTTTTTAAGGTTTTATCAAAAGGTCTTTCGGCTTCGATAACGCCTTGTTCAAAACGATAGAGGGTTTCTAAATCATCAAAAGTGGCTTTTCTTATGGTAATATGGTTCATGGGTTTTGTGTCTTGAATATGCAAAAGAAATGGATTAAAACTTTTCTAAATTTCTTTTGAAGATACTAAAAGACGAAGGATTAATTAGCAATACTATTGAACCTTTAACAATATTCTTCACATCTTTTATAAAACGATTCATCCCTAGCGAGTGGCTTAAGTCCTACTGATTACCCATAAGTTTATAAATTATTAATAATCAGATTCTTATCTCTAGCGAGGGACTTAAGTCCCTCGCTAGAGATAAGGGCTTCAACGCTTGGTTTTAAAGACTATTTATGTGCATTTAAGCTAATTTGATCAATAATAACATTTCTATTTCAACTTTTTAAAAGATGTGGGTAATCAGTAGGGCTTAAGTCACTCGCTAGGGATGAATCGTTTGGATTTACTTTAATCTAGACTTGTTCTGAATCGTAGACTGTTACTTTTTCCCAAAGATGTGAATAATCTGCTATAAACTTTAAATGAATAGGATGTGTTTGATACACTTCTTCTTGTTCCAGATTATCAAAAAACAGCATCCACGAAACTGAATAGCTACGGTCAATCACACTACGATTGGTACTAGCAGGCACTCCAATGTGATGGAAACGAATAGTAGGCACTTTTGAAAGCGTCGTTAATCCTTCGATTAGTTTTGTCCTATCTGCTTCATTTGAGGGATTTTTCAGCCAAAAATATACGTGATGTACAAATTTTTTGTCTTTAGGCTTTGCCTCTGATGGTAAGGTAACGGTAGCTAGTGCCGAAGTAATTGCCACATTGGCCAAGAATGAACGTCTTTTTATTGTTTTCATATCATTATTTATTGGAAGTTTAAGGAATGAATAATTTTCTATTTAAATAATCCTTCATACATTTTAGGCATAGCGGTTAATGGCTTTATGCGGATGTCACGGTAAAATGTTTCGGCTGATTCACTTTGCAATTGAATCTTACCGCTAGTCATTGGCACCTCTTTACCATCTGAGGTAATATATCGTGAGTTTTTCAGTACCATGACAACGTGTCCATTGACTATATGAAGGCTTTTGCCATTAAAGCAAATTAGCTCTAGTGTTGTCCACTCTCCTTCAGGACTTTCGTAGTTATCAGCACGCATACAATAATAATCACCTCCTTTTTTGAATGTACCGAATGGTTGTTTTTCATCGGCAATGCTATTCATAATACCTTCTGAGGGTAGAGAACGGATATCAATCGCTGAATTAGCTTGACACCAAAAATCGCCCATGTGCCCTTCCATAATTTGAAACTCCTGAGAGAGCATCCACGAACGCCAATATTCTGCGCCTGCTTCTCCGATAGAATGATAAAGTATTCCCGAATCTCGCAAACTGTTTTTCCTTGGCTCATATTTTTGTTTACCCCACTTTACTTGAAGTTTAAGGTGATAATTTTCGTATGATTTGCGTGTGAACAGACAGCCATATATTTCCCCACTTACTTTTAAAACAGGGCCGTTAGGTTCATTCAATACAGAAAATACATGTGTATCGTCTTTGTTATAACCGATAGGTTGAATAGGATTTCCTAATGAGTCTTTCGGTATTTTTCCATTATAATCATTTTTATGACGATAGCTTAAATAGCTTTCCCACTGTGTAAGGTCTTTATCTAAAAGTGATTCCCATTCATCAGGTTTACTCATTGAAGGAAGCAAAATAATACACAATAACAGCGTTATTGATAGGAATATACGTTTCATAGTTATTTTTATTTTATTTGCATGTTGGTTATACAGCTGTAAAACTACTTCAAAGCAAATCGGCATAGGTTGTAAAAATCTAATATTTTTCGGTACTTTTATGGCTTTATTAATAAGATGATTATGAAACGATATGTACTGCATACCCCTTTTAATATTTATCATTTCGAAACTACAAAATGGATGCACTCGGTACATAAGCATACCTACTTTGAGATTATTTTTATCCTAAAGGGAAATGGCATTCATAACATCAATAGAAACACTTTTCAATATTCAGAGGGAGACGTTTTTCTGTTAGGACCAGAAGATTATCACGATTTTGAAATACATGACTTAACAGAGTTTTGTTTTATCCGTTTCAATGAGTCGTTTCATCAACAAATAGGAGAAAAAGACGGCGCTTGGCAACAGATAATAAAAACATTGTTGTATACCTCCTCCCAAAGCCGTGGGTCTATCGTAGAGGACAAACAAGAGAAGCAAAAATTGCACAATCTGTTAATAGTATTGGAAAGAGAATATGAAGCTCGCCAATCTCAATACTTTGAAATCATTCGTGATAGTTTAATGAGAAGTATGATGATGATTCTTGCCCGAAATTTATTTGGTCAGACTCCCGTAAAGCCAGTCCTCCAAGATTCTGTAGAAGCTATCTTGATGTATATCAAAGAACACATCTATAAGCCAACCGAACTCAGTGTAGAACATTTAGCGGAGGTATTCAATTATGCTCCTGCATATATTAGTATCTTTTTCAAAAAGCACACTGGCGAATCGTTGAAACAATACATCATCAAACACAAAATCAAACTCATCGAAGCCCGCTTGTTATACAGCCAATTAACCCTAACAGAAATTGCTGATGAATTTGGCTATACCGATGAAAGTCATTTTTGTAAGCAGTTCAGAAAATACACAGGTAGTACGCCCACTACTTTCAGAAAAATTTCTTTACCTTAATTCTTATACAGGGATTTTACATAGTAATTTTCTAATAATCAATTAGTTACGAAAACTAATCATCAATCACTAATTACTATTTATGCAACAGAAAGCATTTGAAATAGAAGGTCATAGAGGTTGTCGAGGGTTAATGCCCGAAAACACTATTTTAGCTTTTAAAAAAGCATTGGATTTAGGTGTTGAAACATTAGAGTTAGATGTTTGCATTACGAAAGACCAGCAGGTAGTAGTTTCGCATGAGCCATATATCAATGCGCTTTTTTCTACCCATCCAAATGGTTTAGCTGTTACCAAAAAGGAAGAAAAATCGCTGAATTTGTATCACATGACTTATGAAGAAATCAGTCGATATGATACTGGTTTGCGTGGCAATAGGTTTTTTCCTGAACAACAAAAACTGGCTACTAACAAACCTTTATTAAATGAAATGTTGGCTTTTTGTGAAGGTTACATCCAACAAAAAGGACTCAACCTTGTTCATTATAATATTGAAATCAAGTCGGAAGAAAAGGAGTATGGCATTTCTCAGCCTGAAAGCATTGAAGTATTTGCTCATTTAGTTTACCAAACAATCATCCAATACATTCCTTTCGAAAGAGTAATTATCCAAAGTTTTGATTTTAATGTCCTTCGTTTTTGGCATCAGCAAATCCAAATAAAGCAGTATGATAGATGTACTTTATCGGCTTTGGTTGAACGTGAAGGCATTGAGCCTTCTTTGCAAAAACTTGGTTTTATCCCTGATGTTTTCAGTCCTTATTTCAAACAATTGACTAAAGGAAAAGTAGCGATGTGTCATCAAAAAGGGATGAAAGTAATTCCTTGGACGGTAAATGAAACGTCGGATATGTTAGCCATGAAAAATATTGGAACCGACGGACTCATTACCGATTATCCAGACAGAGCCTTAAAATTATGGAAATAGGCATTTTGTGCAGTATTTTTGTTTTTACATTTTCAATTATAAAAGTCTAATGGTTACTTTCCCAAACGCAAAAATCAATATTGGTTTATACATCACTGAAAAACGTGCTGACGGTTTTCATAACCTCGAATCTTGTTTTTATCCTGTTGGTTGGTGCGATATTTTAGAGATTTTACCTGCCGATGAATTATCTTTTAAAAGCACAGGCTTGCCTATTCCAGGGAATCCAGACAGTAATCTTTGCCTAAAAGCATATCATTTATTAAAACAAGATTTTGATATTCCACCCGTCACTATCCATCTTCATAAAGTTGTACCCATTGGAGCAGGTATGGGCGGAGGTTCAGCAGATTGTGCCTTTACTATTAAAACATTGAACGAACTTTTCGGGTTAGGTTTAACAGTGGTACAAATGGAAAACTACGCTCGCCGTTTGGGGAGCGATTGTGCCTTTTTTATTCAAAATCAGCCACAATATTGTTTCGGGAAAGGAGATGAATTTGCTGATATTACTATTGATTTAACAGGAAAGTTTATCTTATTGGTAAACCCTAACATTCATATTTCTACTGCCGAGGCTTATTCAGGAGTAAAGCCACAAAAGAATGAGATTGACTTAAGAGAAGTATTGAAAGAACCTGTTCAAACATGGAAAAATGTGGTAAAAAATGATTTTGAAACGCATCTCTTACCCAAATATCCACGTATCGAAAACATCAAGAATAAATTATACGAGCTTGGAGCTTCGTATGCAAGCATGACTGGCTCAGGCTCAACGGTATTTGGAATTTTTGAAGAAGCAATAGAAGCACAAAAACACTTTGAAGAATACGCCGTTTGGGAAGGGAAACTATAAATAGATTTGAAGATACGCTAATTTGAAAACTAATTACTGAATTTTCCTCTGTAGTAGTCTAAACTTAAGATTAAACACAAATATGCAACGCAGAGAACCTTTTAAATTTATGCTTCAGATGGCAATCTTCGGAAGTGGATTGATGTTTCTAGGCTTATTATTAACCTATTTGGGTATCGAAAGACCCAATGCAGGTTTTGGTAAGCTAATATTACCTCCTATTTTTTGGGTAAGCACTTTGTTAATGTTAATCAGTAGTCTGACACTTCATTTAGCAAATTTGAATTTTAAAGAAGATAATTTTTTCAATTATCGTATCTATACTTGTATTACGCTTGTATTGGGCTTACTCTTTGTTGTCATGCAATTAGTAGGTTGGCAACAACTATTATCGCTCAATGTGAATAATAACCTCCGTACTGCCCGTGGGTTTGTCTATATCCTTTCAGGGTTACACATCTTACATCTTCTGGTAGGACTATTTTTTCTAATCAAAATATTTTTGGAAGCTATCAAAAGGATTCCGTATATCGATTCCTTTGTATATTCAGTTAATCCTCCGAATCAATTAAAAATCAATCTGATTGTATTCTATTGGCACTTTGTAGATTTGCTCTGGATTATGTTGTTTCTGTTTTTACTTTGGCAAAACTAAAAGGTGGATTTGCAATTACATGTAAACATTTCTCTCACAAATCCATATATCGCTTAAAGGTTAAAAGTAGCACTTAGATAATAAAAGCCACCTACACTTGGCCCAGCCAAAAAGTTATAATAATAGTTATTTAAAAGGTTTGTCCCTCCTAATTTCAGTGTCAAGTTTTGTGCTGGCAAAGCATACGTCAGTTGCCCATCGAGTGTTGAATAGGCTGGTACATTGCCCGTTGCTAAAGACGATTGCCATAAGAACTCTTCTTGCCATTTCAGGTTGATATTAAATCCTAACCGCTCTGTGATTTTTCGATTACTGAGCGAAACATTCATTATCCATCTTGGTGTATTAAAGGCTTCTTCCAATCCATCGTTAGTGGTCTTATGGTCTAACTGAGCATACGATGCATTTCCCGAGAGCATAAAAGTTTTATAAACCCTATAACTCAACCCTATGCTTCCACCATAATTGAAAACAGTGGTTTTAGAGTTTGTCCATAAACGATAGCGTTGATTTTTAGTACGGTCGTTCAAGGCAAAGGCGATTGAATCGGGATTTGCACTAGCAGTAAGCGGTAGATTTGTTTCTACCTGAGCCATAAAGTTCTGATATTGATTATAATAAAAATCAATGTCAACGTATAGTCGTTTATCAAACCATTGTCCTTTATAGCCAATCTCAAAACTATTCACTGATTCAGGCTGAATATAACCATAATCATTCTTTTTCAAAAGACCTTTGTTCTTCACTACTGCTTGTGCCGTTGTGAAACCATTTTTATTGACATCGTTGGTAATAGCTGTTTGAAAAGCATCGATAGACGTTTTGAAATAAGAGTTTTCAAATATTCCCTGAGACATTATTGGTAACCCTCCTACTCTTTTTACACCTCCGCTATTGACATTCGAGAAAGCCTCAAAAAGACTTGGGAAACGATAAGCATTTTGATAAGAAATCCTAATATTCTGGTCGCCAGTTGGCGAGTAAACAAGGGCTACTCTCGGATTCCATCGCAAATCGAAATACTGATTTTTATCGGCTCTCAATGCTCCATTGAATTTGAGTTTATCATTCAAAAACAGTTTTGTTAACTGCACAAACCCTCCTACTTTATCATAAGTCAGGTTTTGATCAGGCTTTGTAGGATTAATAAAGTAATTTCCATCCGGTACTACTTCAAATGTTCTGTAATCCACACCTGTCAGGATATTCAATCCCCATTTTTCTCGTAAGTTGCTCAATAACTGCTGGGTTAAATCTGCTTGTGCCTCAGCATGATATAACCACGATTGTACGCGCAAAGCCGCACCAATATCCCAGTTATTAATATCGCCTAATTTCTTGATTAAGGCATCAAAATCAGCTGTGTGAGGTTGAGGTCTTCCTTTATCTGCTTGGCTACGGGCTAATTGCAACGCTTCGGTAACACTTTTACCTGTATTCGTACTAGCATTGAATTGATTGGTAAAATCTGTAAACCAAGCATCATCCCCTTTAAAACTACGGTCGATATTCTCAGCCATTGAACGAATGTTATACGACTGCCCAGTATTCTCGTGAGTCATATAGATTTTTGCTTGAATAGAGGGCGACTTTAGGCTAATACTATGCTGGTCGATACTGTAATCATTCAATCGAAAGCGGTTGGTACGTTGGTAAAGGTTATCTAATACTCCGAAACGATATGTATAAGCTATCTCCCAGTTTTTGATAGGACGAACGAACAAGCTAATGTCTCCCTTAATATTTCTGAGAGAAAAATCAGCTATTTCTTTTTCCATGTATCCTGTTCGGGCGACAGAATAACGTTTGCCCCCTAAAGTCAAATTTCTTCTATTCGACGATTCATTTCCATATCCATTGATACCGTCATAAGCGGGATTGTCGTTTCCAAAAAGGTTTAAGCTAGCATTCCCATTCGGGTTTAAATCGCTGTTATTATCCGAAATCCAATCATAGCCCGTCAGGTATTCAAAATTAATTTTTGTGGCAAAAATGTTATTAAATACCTTTGCCCAGCGAATAGAGCTTTCACTAAAAATATGCACAGAAGCATTACTATCATTAAAATGATTGACACCTGTTTTCTGCTGAAAACTAAGCCCTTGATACTCAAATGGATTTTTAGAGAAAATATTCACCAAACCATTGAGTGCATTCATCCCGTATAAGGCGGAAGCTGCACCATGCAGCATTTCAACATGGTCAACATCCAAATCGGTAGGTGCTAAAGCACTAGCGATGGGCGAACCAATATGTGGTGCTTGGTTATCGACACCATCTACCAATTGTACAAATCGTACATTGGTAGGGTTTGCAAAACCACGGGTATTGTATACCTTAAAACCCAAACTTGACGTCAGTAACTGTACTCCTTTGATATTTTCGATAGCATCATAAAAGGAAGGTGCAGCAGCATTTTGAATCGTTTTATTATCCAATAAAGCAATGCTTATTGGCGATTTCAACACACTTTCGGGCGTTCTTGATGCTGTTACGACTACTTCTGATAACTGGCGAATGGTATCTTTATAAACTATCTGTTGGATTTTTTTCTGAGCTTGAACTGTAAAACTTACTGTAGCCAAAATACTCAGTAAAAGGAAATATTTTGTTTTAAAAGCATTATATTTTGTAAAATATAACGATAGACATCTGAATAGAGTTATTATCATAGAGGTAACGTTGATGTTAAAATAGTAGATAAAGTTTAAATGAGTAGCTGTTTTACGATTATAACTATTAGGTAAATATCAATTTGGCAGAGGCAATTATTAGCCCCAAGGCCAACAAGTAACGAAGTGTAGGTAGGTTAAACTTTTGGCTACCAAAATACGAGCCTAGCAAGCCTCCTAAAATAGTAGCGCAAATAGCCCATTGTAGATTCTCAGGAATATGCATATTTCCTTTAGTAATTTGTCCGTATAACCCAGAAAGAGAATTAACAAAAATAAAAAGTGCAGAAACTGCGGCAGTTTCTTTGAGTTTTGCCCATTTCATCAACAGCATTAGCGGACTCAAAACGATGCCTCCGCCTATGCCAATCATTCCCGACAGCAAACCTATTATTCCGCCAGAGGTCAAGCCAGCCCAAAGTGGTACTTCTTTGTTTTCGGTTTCTTCTTGTTTGAACTGATACAATAAACGAGCAATGGAAATAAGAATACAAACGGCTAGAATTTTCTTATAGATGGCATCTGAAAGGGTCATAGTTCCTCCTAAATAGGCAAAGGGAATACTGGCTATAGCAAAGGGCCAAAATAGTTTAAACTTAAAATGACCTGCCCGATAAAATCCCAAAAATGAAAAGAGGGAAACTGCAAGGTTCATAATCAAGGCCGAAGATTTCATTAACGAAGGAGCTACTCCCACAATCGCCATGACTGCCAAATAACCACTCGCACCGCCATGCCCTACAGAAGAATATAAAAATGCTACGATGCTTAAAAGTAATAGCATCAAAAGAAAAGTTGAATCCATATCAAACGTTATATTTAAACAAATATAGCGATTTTCAATAAATCAACTGCAATTGAAAACATCAAGCATTAACTATTTTTGGTTTTCCTGAGCAAGAAATGCTTGAAAACGAGATTGAAGAGACTTATAGGCTTCGATGGCTTGGAGCCCTTCTGGCGTAACGATGGTACCTCCACCGCTTTTACCGCCTACTTGGGTAATCACAAAAGGTTTGGTTGACTGAGTATTCATGGAGGTAATCAAATCCCAAGCTCTTTTATAAGACATTTCCATTGCCTTGGCGGCTTTGGAGATTGAACCATGTTCAATAATCAGTTCTAATAATTGAATTCGTCCTTTGCCTAGAAAACGCTCTGAACCATCATGGTTTTCTATCCAAATTGTTCCTTTTACACATATATCATTATTTGTTGGAAGAAGGGATTTCATTTTTTTGACTCTTTCTGGACTTTAGGATTTAGGACTTTAAGACTTTAAGACTTTAAGACTTTAAGACAAAAGACATTTTGATTTTAGGGATAGCTCATAACTTAAAGCTGAAAGTCGACATCTAAAAGCTCATCACTCGTTGCTCATTGCTCAAGGCTGACAGCTCATCGCTCACGGCTCAAAGCTATCACACACAAACCTCTTTAGCCAATACTAAAATCTGTTCTAAAAATTCTCGTGAGTTACTCAATCTTGGTACTTTATGTTGTCCGCCTAATTTTCCACGATTACGCATCCAAGCATAAAAAGTCTCCTTCGGTACTACATTCACCTTTGGGGGACTCAATACCATATCTTTATATCTTTTGGCATCGTAATCAGAATTAATTTCTCTGAGCGTTTCATCCAACACTGTATTGAATACCTGCTGGTCGTTTGGTACTTGCGAAAATTCAATAATCCATTCATGACAGCCTTGTTGCTTGTTATCCATATATACAGGGCCAGCAGTATAATCACTCAAAATAGCGCCCGTTGCTTCACAAGCACGCGTAATAGCTATTTCGGCATTTTCAATAATCAGTTCTTCGCCAAAGGCATTGATAAAATGCTTGGTTCTACCTGATATTTTAATCCTGAAAGGATAACGAGAAGTAAACCTTACGGTATCACCAATTTTATAACGCCATAAACCCGAATTAGTCGAAATAAGGATAGCATAGTTTTTATTCAGTTCTACCTCCTCTATTGTCAACGCTTTTGGATGAGCTAACTCAATTTCTTCCATCGGAATAAACTCATAGAAAATACCATAATCAAGCATCAAAAGCATTTCATCTTTTCGATTAAAATCGTCCTGAATCCCGAAAAATCCTTCGGAAGCATTATAGATTTCAAGATAATTTACAGAAGAAGACGGAAAAACTTGATGACTGAACATTTCACGATAAGGTTGAAAAGCCACCGCTCCGTGAATGAAAAACTCAAAATTTGGCCATACTTCCAAGATATTATCTTTGCCCGTAATTTCTAATATTTTGTCAATCAATACTAAAGTCCAAGTAGGTACGCCTAAGATACTCGTAACATTTTCCTGAGAAGTTACCTCAGCCATTTTTTGAATCTTCTCTTCCCAAACATCCATCAAGGCTACTTCTAAAGAGGGTGTACGGATGAGTTGAGCCCAAATCGGAAGGTTTTTCATGACCACAGCCGAAACATCACCCAGATAAGTGCGAGCATTTAACTGATTAGACTGCAAGCTTCCACCAATAGAAAGACCTTTGCCAGAAAAAACGGCTGTATCAGGTTTGTTTTCTACCAAAAGTGTCATCATGTCTTTTCCACCCATGAAATGACAATCGTCCAGAGACTCTTTAGAAACAGGAATGTATTTACTACGGGCGTTAGTTGTGCCAGAAGATTTTGAGAAATATTGAATATCAGAATGCCACAGAACATTTTGTTCTCCACGCATCATTCTTTCAATATAAGGATAAAGGCTTTCGTAATTTGAAATGGGTACTCTTTCTTGAAACTGCTTGATGGAAGAAATTGACTGATAATCATATTTTTTTCCCCATTCTGTATGCCTTGCCGACTGAATAAGACTCCAAAACATATCTTCCTGCGTTTCCATAGGTCGTTCCATAAAAGACTGGATACGGGGCAAACGTCTCTTCATCAACCAAGCGATTGTTTCATTAAGAATATCCATAAGTTAAGAATGTCGGCTTTAAAATTAGAGATTGTCTATTTACAAACTTAATAGAATTTATTGAATGTATCAAGTAAGCAAATAATAGGGTGACGCTATGCTAAAAATACAGAAGTCAGCTTTCAAGGGCCGACTTCCTGCAAATGCTTATTTTCTTCTTTTCAATGCTAAGTCCTGTGCAGTATCATAATATGCTCGTAGGTTGCTCCAATCAAATGTATCAGAAATGCTTTCTACGCGGTTTCGCTGGGTAATTCTTTCACGAAGCGACTGTTTTACAAATTTCAAAAGCATTTCCGAAAGTTGTTCTGCTGCTTTATGGAAATCTTGTGTTTTGCGGTTTACTACCATAACGCCCCACTGTTCATAGTCGCGCATGATTTGCATCATATAATCACCAAAACCCGAAAGGTCTGAAGTAATCGTAGGAACACCTCTGGCAATACATTCAAGCGGCGTATAACCCCAAGGCTCGTAATAGCTTGGGAAAACCCCAAGATTACAACCTCTCACAAATTGCCCATAATCAAGCCCGAAAAGAGGGTTTGTCGACACGATAAAGTCTGGGTGATAAACAATCTTTACTTTGTCTTCAGGATTGTTCATCAAATTTGCTTTTTTGGTATAATCTGTAATCCCATCTTCATTTTTAAGCAAGTGTGTTACCACTTTCGGGCGCTTGTTAGTTTTCCAAGTTTGAATGGTTCTACGCAAGCGCAAACGCCAGTATTCATCAATGAAGCCGTTCAAATCTGGCATCTGTAAATCTGTTGCCGAAGCCGAAGCATTGAAAAGCTTCTCGCCAATTTGTTTTTCAATAGCATTACAAGTTTCATGGATTTCGTCCATTACCGCTCTTGATTGTAATACCTCAGGGTCAATAGAATGATAAGGCTGTTTGGTAATAAAAAACATCACAACCGTTTTATCTATTTTGGCTTGTTTCATTTTCCAGTTCAAACGTGCCAAGGCCTCTAAAGTAATATCATAGCCTTTATTTGAAAACTCGTATCTACCCGACGTAAAGAAATAAAGCGTTTTACTTAAATCAAAAGGCTGGCTCTGGAAAAAATGCCCCATCACAAATTCATTGATACGGTCTTTGAAAAGCGTATGTAAATTTTGATGTTCGTGCATAGCCGAGAATCTTGTAATATTTAATCCATTCGGTAAAATCAAGTCTGGTACTTTACCCAACAAGAACTCGCATTCTCTGGCAGTTACATCACTCACCGTTGTCATTACATGACACATATTCGCAGCCAAGCGTTCGATGGTGGCTTGGGCTTCGATACCATAATGACGAGCTTCGTCTAGCCAATTGAACGTATGTAATTTATCGTAAAAATCAGGCACATTTCCTGCTAAATAACGCCCCAACATCGTAGCATGGGTAGTAAAAACAGTAGCGATTTTAACGTTATCTTTTCTCAAATCAGGAATACAAGTAGCCGACATCCATTCGTGGATATGGGCAACTATTTCCGTCTTATTTCCTTGGTCATTCGCCAATTCTGTTAAAAAAATACGAATCATTTCACCAAACAATATTGTTTGGTTTACGATGTCTTCAACATGTAATGTTGATACTTGATGCTTATCCCAAAGACTTGCTTTTATCTGATTAAGTCTGTCAGCAATGGATGCTAAATCAAACAATACAATTCTGGGTTTTCCTGTAACTAACCAATATCCATAATGTACCCCTAAACCCATCGAACGCATTTTCTGAATGGTTTTACCCAAAATTGAATCGTCCAAATCGTGAATAGGTTCAAATTCAGCAGAAGCTGTTTGCGGAAAATATGGCCCTAACAAAAAATAATTATTACCCCACTTTTCAACCATTGATGGCACTTTGGTACGAATTACAGTGTAGATTCCACCAACTTGGTTACAGGTTTCCCAAGCAATTTCAATTAAAACTTTTTGCTTATTAGCGGATGATGTGAGAGGGTTTTGAATTTCCATTCGTCGGTATTAAGTTTTAGAATATTTTCTGTTTACAAATATGAACGTAAATAATATTCATATTTTAAGAAAAATTAAAATAAAATCAATTTTACTTTTGCATGAATTTTATTACTCTTTCAAGCCAAAGGAATATTTTGTAATCTATATTTATTTATAAAAAATGCTAATATTGAAATGCAAGGCTGTCTTTAAATGTTGTTACTATTATATATACTTATCCTAAAAGTAATACACATTGCTGATAAATCGAATACAAATCTAAAAGAATGAGGACAAATTTGTGCTTAATTCTAATTAATATTTAACGCTTTTGATATTATGGAGTAATTAACATCATATTTACTCTTTTTAAGCATAAATGTTAGCTTTTTTAGCGAATAACTGAACAAAATAATACTTTATTGTGGTTGTAAAAGAGATGGAGAAATATCAACGAGACTATATTGAAAACGTAAAAATCTAGGTTTATAATCAACAAACACCCAAATACTTCTATCATCAGGTAAATATTAAAGTTAAAATATTCCAAAATTTGTTCGAAGGTTTTACGAACTTTGTGGCTGAAAAAAATCAGCAAAACCAGAGAACAACAATTATAATTATGCTAAGAAGACCCAGAAGAAATCGCCAGTCAGCAGCTATTCGTGCGATGGTAGAAGAAACAACTTTATCGGTTA
Source organism: Arcicella aquatica (assembly GCF_034928825.1). Classification (NCBI taxonomy): domain Bacteria; kingdom Pseudomonadati; phylum Bacteroidota; class Cytophagia; order Cytophagales; family Flectobacillaceae; genus Arcicella; species Arcicella aquatica. The sequence goes on from NZ_JAYFUL010000002.1 coordinate 250,682, forward strand.
ATGATTTTATCTACCCGATGTTTGTGATGGAAGGCAACAACCTAACTAGCGAAGTAAAATCAATGCCTGGCGTTTACAGGTATTCTATTGATAAGATATTAGAAGAAATGTCTGTTGTACAGGACTTAGGGATTCGTTCTATCGCGCTTTTTCCGCTATTGCCTGAAGACAAAAAAGATAAGATTGCCTCTGAAAGCTATCGCCAAGGAAATGTTTATTTAGAAGCCATTCATCAAATTAAAAGTAAGTTTCCATCTATCGCCATCATGTCGGATGTAGCTATGGATCCTTATTCTTCTGATGGACACGATGGATATGTAGATGAAAAAGGGAATATTCTGAATGATGAAAGCTTAGAGATTTTAGCAAAAATGACTGTCGCTCAAGCAGAAGCTGGTGCTGATATTGTTGGTCCTTCAGACATGATGGATGGACGTGTCAGAGTACTCCGTGAAGCTCTGGATAGCAAAGGTTTTATCAATGTTTCTATCATGGCATATTCTGCCAAGTATGCTTCCGCATTTTATGGTCCCTTCCGTGATGCTTTAGATTCAGCGCCTAAATTTGGAGACAAAAAAACGTATCAGATGAACCCTGCCAATGTACGTGAAGCATTAATTGAAGCAGAACTTGATTATAGTGAAGGAGCAGACTTTTTAATGGTAAAACCCGCTTTGGCTTATTTGGATGTTATCAAATCATTGAATGATAATTTTGATATTCCAATTGCTGCCTATAACGTTTCTGGCGAATATGCTATGGTTAAAGCCGCTGCTCAAAACGGGTGGTTAGATGGCACCAAGACAATGGTTGAATGTTTGACATCAATCAAAAGAGCGGGGGCTAAAGTAATATTAACTTACTTTGCTAAAGAATATGCTAGTCTTAGCAAATAGTGTAGCAGTATTTAAACATGAGTCATCCCGAATTTTTCCTAAAATTGTGGGTTTTGGAGACAATTTGAGAGGTTTTCTAATTAATTATTGTCTAGCCCTTACTTTTCTTTCCTTGATGAAAGAAAAGTAACAAAAGAAAATCAAGAATTCCTAAACTCGCTCCGCTCAAACAGTAGGAATTCGGTGCCCATCAATCATAAAAAAGCGGTCGAAAAACTAATTTCGACCGCTTTTTTATGATTTTAAAATTCGGGATGACTCATGTTTCTCTTTTAAATTAATTCACATCCTTTCCTTCGCTCAGGGTTTTAATCATTTTGGTAATATTATCTTTCTCTAAATCGTTCGGAGCAAGCGGTAAAGCTAGTTTTGCGTATTTTATTGCATTTTTAAAATCTGCTATTGCCGAGTAACCCCTTGCTAAACCAACCAAAGGGGTATATTCGTTGGGGTTCTTTGTTGCATTTAATTTAAAGGCTTCAAAAGCTTCCTGAGTTTTCTTTTCCTTCAACAATGCTTTTGCATATTGGTGTATTTCTAACATATTACCTTTGGGTAAAGCTAATTTCATAGTAGCATCAGCTTCGCTATCTTTCCCTAATTTTCTTAATATGGCAGCTTTGGTACTAAGCGTTGTAAAATTTGCGTCGCCTACATAGCGTTCGGTAATAGATCGTTCTGCCCACGACAAGCCCTCTTCTAAGTTTACATTGTTTTTTAAACAATAGTTAGCGGCTTCATTTAAAGTTTGCCAAGTTCCCCCTTTTTCACCTCTCAGTTCATCTCGCATAGAAGCTAATACAAGAGGATATACATCTACTTCTACCTTAAAAGGAATCTTCCATTTTTCCCATAACAAAGCCACCGTAGCCGATTTTTCAGTCTGGTCAACAAACTCGTACTTTAGCCATTCAACTAAAGGCTGTTCTTTCTGCTGTTTTACGTTTACGCGTAAAGCATCTTCTTTTTCATCATAATAATAGCTTCCCCACGACGTAGCATTTTTTGAAAAAATAATTGTTACCTCATTTTCTTGTACTGCCATAAACAGCCCATATTTACCAGCTGGCAGCGCTTGTCCTTCTATTTTCACAGGTGTTGAAAAACTAATCGTCGTATTCATATTAGCTCCTGCTCGCCAAGGTGCCGACACAGATGTGCCAAAACCCAAATCTGCAAAGCCGTAATGCACTAATTGCCCCCAAATTTTACCTTCACGTCCTTTTACTCCTGGACGGTGATAATTAATTGTCACATCCGTTAATCCTATCCTTTCGCTAACAGAAGCCAGTTTATTTCCACCGTTGGGTGGAACAGTTAATTGAGCCAATACATCCAACATTAGGAATGTTGATAGAAATAATGTTAAAATAATTTTTTTCATGGTCTTTAGATTTATTTTTTGACAAAGGAGGAAAATAATTTATATAAAAATAATTATTTATAATGAATAGTATCCAATAGGATATTTTTTACGTATATTTTTAACGTAAAGTATATTCTTAAAATAATTTAAAATAAATTTCTTAGATTAGTACACTTTAATTAAAGATTATTTATAAATTCGCAAAACTGGATTTCTTAGGGTAGTTTATATGAGAAAAAATCGGTACTTAATCATCTTTATACTGTCTTTTTCACTCCTTAGCTGTGAGGTGAACGATTATGTACATCCAGATTCATTGCCCGAAATTACTCAGATTGGAAAACAAACTTTTGGTGCAAAAATTAATGGAACTATCTGGACGCCCTTTCAGCGATACCAAGCCAATCCTAATTTTAAGCCTGCACCAGTAGTTTGGGGTAAATATCAACATTCAACCCTCAGATTAACCGTAACTAATCAAAACACTTTAGAGTCGATTAGCTTTATGATTAATAATGTTCAGGATACTGGTAAATATCAGTTCATGAAATATTTTCCTAAAAATGCTGTTGAGTTTACACCTTTTGCAAGTGTTTATCAAAAGTGTATCAACGGTAACTGTTCTCAATACGCTATTTGTCAAAGCTGTGAAAACGAAGTGAATATTATCCGATTTGACCCTGTTTCAAAAATCTATTCGGGTACTTTTAACGTAACTTTTCAAAACAAAGACCAACCTTCTGACATTATTGCCTTGAAAGATGGTAGGTTTGACATCAAAGAGTAATTTTAAAATGTATTATTTTCAATCAAAAACAATTATATTTTACATTAATTCGGGTTGTTTGGTATTTCACTGAACAACCTTTTTTTATTGCCTAAGCTCAGTTAGTTTGTATATTTGTTGCCAAAAACAAGGTTTTTGTCTTTAACTTAATCCTAAAAGAATGCCTTTAATAAAACCTGTAAAAGGAGTATCGCCTACTGTGGGCAAAAATTGCTGGCTGGCCGAAAACGCTACCGTTGTTGGTGATGTAACACTTGGGGAAAACTGCACCGTTTGGTTCAATGCTGTTATCAGAGGAGACGTTAATAGCGTTTCAATTGGAGATAATTCTAATATACAAGACGGCGCCATTATCCATTGTACCTATCAGAAAACTAAAACGACCATTGGCAATTATGTTTCTATTGCCCATAATGCTATTGTTCATGGCTGTACGATTGAAGACAAAGTGTTGATTGGTATGGGTGCTATCGTGATGGATGGGGCTGTGATAGAAACAGGATCAATCATTGCAGCAGGTGCTATCGTTACACAAAATACACGTGTTCCTGCTGGAACTATTTATGCAGGTAATCCCGCTAAATTCTTGAAGAATATCTCTCCAGAAGCTGCGGAGGTATTTATGAGAACTGCCAATAATTATACCATGTACGCTGAATGGTTTAAATAGTTTTTTAGCTATTAGCTTTGAGCCGTGAGCTTTGAGCTTTCTATTAAATCATCCATTTCACAAGGAAATTATTAATTTTAAAATCTCAAAGCTCGATGCTCATAGCTGGTAGCTTAAACAAATTTTTCCATGCCAACAATATTCACTAAAATTATCAATGGCGAGATTCCTTGCCATAAAATTGCAGAGGACGAAAACTTCATTGCATTCTTGGATGTTATGCCACTTGCCGAAGGACATACTTTGGTAGTTCCTAAAAAAGAGATAGACTATATCTTTGATTTAGACGATGATTTATTGGCTGGTCTAATGATTTTTGCTAAAAAGATTGCTCCAGCATTACAACAGGCTATTCCATGCCGAAGAATTGGCGTATCTGTTATTGGCTTGGAAGTACCGCATACTCACGTTCATTTAATTCCTTTGAATACGATGAATGATATTAATTTTACAAGAGAGAAATTAAAACCATCGCAAGAGGAATTAAAAGCAACGGCTGATAAAATCAGAGGACTTTTATAATTCCAATTTGAAAATTTGAAGATTTGAAAATAATTAAATGCCTAATGGATTACATTCATTTTCAAATCTTCAAATCACCACATCTTCAAATCATCAAATCCTATTTCAAATATGTTTTCAAAATATTGATTTCGGCTACTGGCGTAGCTCTTTCATATAAAATTTTATAGACTGCGTCAATAATTGGCATATCTACACCATATTTCTCATTAATTTGATGAATACTCTTCACGGCATAATATCCCTCCGCTACCATATTCATTTCTATCTGTGCCGATTTAACCGAATACCCACGCCCAATCATATTTCCAAAAGTACGGTTTCTTGAAAACTGCGAATAAGCCGTTACCAGTAAATCGCCTAAATAACCGGAATTATTCAAATCTCGTGAAGCTTGCGGATAAGCATAATCTAAAAAGCGTTTGATTTCCTGCATGGCATTAGAAACCATTACCGCCTGAAAGTTATCTCCAAAACCTAAGCCATGGGTGATACCACAAGCCATTGCTACAATATTTTTAATCACTGCACAGTATTCAACGCCGTATAAATCTGCAATAGGGTTTGCCTGAATATATCTGCAACTCAATAAGTTAGAAAACTCTTGGGCTAAATTGATATTGGGCGAGCCAATCGTTAAATATGACTGCTTTTCTAACGCTACTTCTTCAGCATGACATGGACCAGCAATTACACACATCTGCGTAAGCGGTACACCAAATACTTTTTCCATCCAGTCGGTTACCAACATGTTTTCATCTGGAATCATCCCCTTAATCGCTGATACAACTTTCTTTCCTGCAAAGTGATTACGTGTAAGGTTTTTCAAAGCGTCGGGTACAAAAGCTGCTGGTACGGCCAAAATCACATAATCTACCCCATACAAGGCATCGTACATTTTGTAATATGCCTTTACTTTTCTTGGGTTAAGCAATGCATCTGTTAAATAGCTAGGGTTGTGATTATACTTTTTAATAAAATCAACATCCGATTTACGGCGAAGCCACCATTTTACTTTGACATTGTTTTCAGTTAAAATTTTGATGATAGCCGTTGCCCAACTACCACCGCCCAATACAGCAATTTGTGTGGGTAAACCTTTTTTGAAAGCAGGTATTTCTGTCATGTTAAATATTAAGGGAAGAAATACTTTTACTAAGACAATTAGTTCAAGTATCTATTATTAGCCCTGACTATCCCTTGATGATTAAAAGCATCTGTGCGGATTGCCACAAAGGTTGATTTGCAAAGCTAACAAGGCTCTGAGCAAAAAGAAAACAAAACAAAACAATATTTTGAAGAGATTAGTGTTCGTTGGCGATTAATGACAGAAATCTATAAAATAAAGGAGTCTCAAACAATGAATAAATCTTCATTATTTGAGACTCCTTACTAAAATGGTTTATTGATGCCAGTGTAAATAAAATTGCCGATTCCTTCCTAATTAGGATGTGACTAAAGTCACACCCTAAGAGAAAATGATTTTTATGCTTAATAACGAACACGTTTACTATATAATAAATCTATTAATCACTAGAGAGGGACTTAAGTCCCTCTCTAGTGATTAATAGATTATTCCCCTTTTGAAACTGCACTTAGATTTTGTAATTGATCTTCGCTATACACTTGTGAACGAATAATAAACCGCAGACCCAAAGGTATTTCTAAAGAAAAGCTAGCTCCCCTCCCTTCAACAACATCTAATGTTAACTGGGTATATTGCCAATATTCAAACTGAAAGGCACTCATAAAAAATTCGCACCCATGAATTTCGCCTAATAAAACATCGTTGGCGCCTGTTTTAAATTCACCAACAGGAAAACACATGGGAGCAGAACCATCACAACACCCTCCGCTTTGATGAAACATAATGGGTCCATGTTCCTTACGCAGGCGGTCGATTAACTCCTCTGCCTTGGCAGTAACCAATACTCTCGGGGTTTTGTCCATGATTTTTGATTTTAGTCGAATTTCGGTCGTCGGATGTCAGTTATCGGATTTTAGAAGTCAGCTTTTTGTCTACAACAAACATATACCTAAGGCTAAAATAAGAAAGCCGAAATCTGACGACCGAAAACCACAAACTCCTCACTCAGCATTCAACACTCCTCACTTAAAAGAACCCTAATGCCTTTTTGTCATAAGAAATCAACATATTTTTGCAAGAACGATAATGGTCGAGCATCATTTTATGATTTTCACGACCGAATCCAGATTTTTTGTATCCTCCAAACGGAGCATGAGCAGGATATGCATGATAGCAGTTTACCCAAACACGACCAGCCTGAATAGCTCTTGGTACTTGATACAATTCATGCGCATCGCGCGTCCAAACACCAGCACCTAAACCATACAGGGTATCATTAGCAATTTCAATTGCTTCCTCCACAGTTTTAAAAGTCGTTAATGCAGCTACAGGGCCAAAGATTTCTTCTTGGAAAACACGCATTTTGTTATGTCCTTTCAAAATCGTCGGTTGAATATAATATCCATTCACAGCATCGCCCTCTTGTAAATGCGCAGCTCCTCCACAAAGTGTTTCCGCACCTTCTTCTGCTCCAATTTTTAAGTATGATAATATTTTCTCGTATTGGTCGTTCGAAGCCTGCGCACCAATCATCGTAGTCATATCTAATGGGTGTCCTTTTTTGATAGCATTTACCCTATCAATTAATCTAGCAATAAAGGCATCAGCGATAGATTCGTGAACAAGGATTCTTGAAGGACAAGTACATATTTCGCCTTGATTCAAAGCAAACATCGCTGCGCCTTCCAAACACTTATCAAAGAAATCATCATCAGCCTCCATGATACTTGGGAAGAAAATATTTGGTGATTTTCCACCCAATTCCATCGTTACTGGAATAATGTTTTCTGAAGCATACTGCATGATTAAACGTCCTGTTGTAGTTTCCCCTGTAAATGAAACCTTCGACACTCTCGTAGAACTTGCCAAAGGCTTACCAGCTTCCAAACCAAACCCATTCACAATGTTTAATACTCCTGCTGGTAAAACATCTTGAATCAATTCTAATAAACACAAAATACTTACAGGCGTTTGTTCTGCTGGCTTCATCACAATCGTACAACCGGCCGCTAAAGCAGGAGCCATTTTCCAAGTAGCCATCAAAAGAGGGAAATTCCATGGAATAATTTGAGCAACCACGCCAATAGGCTCATGGATAATCAAAGAAAGTGTGTTGGGGTCATGTTCGGCAGCAGAACCTTCATCTGTTCTGATACAAGCAGCAAAATAACGGAAGTGGTCAATTACTAAAGGTAAGTCAGCATTGATGGTTTCTCTGATAGGCTTACCGTTATCAATTGTTTCAACAGTAGCTAAATACATCAGGTTTTGCTCAATAATATCAGCAATTTTCAGTAGAATATTACTTCGTGTTGTTGCTGAAGTCTTTGACCACGTAGCAAAAGCTTCATGAGCGGCATCCAATGCTAAATCAACATCTTCTTTTGTCGAACGAGGTACTTTAGTGATAACCTTAGCATCAATCGGCGAAGGATTTTCAAAATATTGCCCTTTTACTGGTGCTACCCATTTTCCGCCGATAAAGTTTTCGTATTGATTTCTAAAAATTGGTCTTGCTATAAGATTGTCGGTATTTGAGCTCGCAGTTACAGGAGCTTCTGCTTCAAGATTTTCCATAATAAAAATTAAATGCGTTTCGTGATTTATTTTTTACAAATTTATCTTGAATTATTACCATTACTGTTTACTTTTATATCACAAAACTTGATGATAGTATCATAGTATTTTTTTGTCATAATATTGAATTATTGTCATAAACATGATAATCGTATCATTAAAATTGACTATTGTATCATTTAATATTTAGCAAATTGCATCAGTAAGCTCATCTTAGTATTATTGTAAATAAAGTTTTACAGCACTTGTGCTACCATTAACCATTGGGTTCAATCAAATTAAAATGAAACAGATTCATAAGCCCCAGTCGCCAGCACTCAAGCCGGTAAAGGATTTAATTACGCTCGTTGAGAACCGTACTGTATATTCATTGGATAATTTTGAATTGAATATATTCGAGACTCATCAGCAAAGCGAAGACGTCCGTTTAAAGTTCAATAGCTTTGTGCTTACTACGATGTTTCGTGGTAAAAAAGTAATGCATTTGTTTGATAAGCAAGGTTTTGAATACCTCCCTGGCGAGTCAGTAATTGTACCAGCCAATGAGGAAATGAAGATAGATTTCCCAGAAGCGGATTTCTCGAACCCTACGCAATGCATGGCTCTTGCGATTAAAAGTGAGCAAATTAAAGAAACAGTTAATCTATTAAATGAAAAATATGCCAAAGTAGAAGAACATGAATCTTGGCAGATAGATTTAGATACCTTCCATTTAAAAAACTCGTTGGAAGTCAGCAATACCATTGACCGTCTTGTAAAAGTTTCTACAGAAACCAATTCAGCGAAAGACTTATTTGCCAATTTCATGGTTAATGAGCTATTAATCAGACTCATGCAGACACAAGCAAGGGTATTGATTGTAGATAATTATAAAAAATATGCTAATACCAATCGCTTTGCCTTCGTGATTCAATATATCAAAGAACACATCACCGAGAAACTGAATATAGAAAAGCTTTGTGATTTGGCTTGTATGAGCAAGCCTAACTTCTTTCGTCAATTCAAAAGAGAACTAGGCATTACACCTGTTGATTTTATCAATCAAGAGAGAATCAAGATTGCGAAGGAATTATTAGCTGAAACCAGAAATGATATTAGCGATGCCTGTTTCAAAGCGGGTTTTGGCAGTACCAATTATTTTTTTATCATCTTCAAAAAGCATGTAGGCATTACGCCCGGAAAGTTTAAGGAATTATGCTTATTGTCGGGAGGAAGAGGAGGAACTAATCTTAGTTTGCATCTTTCACAAAAAATGATTGGCTAAAAATATTCATTATAAACAAAAAGCCTTCACAGATTTAACTCCGTGAAGGCTTTTATATTTTTTAATAGTACGCTGGTATGAATTACAATCCTTTCGCTTTTTTCACGATTTCATCAGCCAAGTTTTGTGGCACGAATTCATAGTGAGAGAAAGTTAAGTTTGCAGTAGCACGTCCAGAAGACATAGTACGTAAGTCAGTAATATAACCGAACAATTCAGATAATGGAATATCAGCTTTCAAGATAACAGCACCTTGCTTAGAATCCATACCTTTCATCATACCACGACGACGGTTCATGTCACCAGTGATTGGTCCAGTGTATTCGTCAGGAGTAACTACTTCTACAGCCATGATTGGTTCCATGATTTTAGCACCAGCTTGTTTAGCTGCTTCTTTGTAACCCAAACGAGCCGCCATTTCGAATGACAACGCATCTGAATCGACATCGTGGAAAGAACCGTGATATAAACGTACTTTCATTGAATCCATTGGATATCCAGCTAAAGCACCATTTTTCATCGCAGCATCAAATCCTTTTTGGATTGAAGGGATAAATTCTCTTGGAATAACACCACCAACGATACCGTTAATGAATTCCAATCCTTCTTTACCATCTTCTCTTGGTCCGATTTCAAATGCGATATCGGCAAATTTACCTTTACCACCCGATTGTTTTTTGTAAACTTCACGGTGTTCAGTAGATTTCGTCAATGATTCTTTGTAAGCTACTTGCGGAGCACCTTGGTTTACTTCTACTTTGAATTCACGACGCATACGGTCGATGATGATTTCAAGGTGAAGTTCACCCATACCTTTGATGATAGTCTGTCCTGTTTCTTCGTTAGATTCAACCTTTAATGTAGGGTCTTCTTCAATCAATTTACCGATAGCTTTCGAGAAGTTATCTTGGTCAGCTGATTTCTTAGGCTCAATAGCATAACCGATAACTGGCTCAGGGAATACCATTGATTCAAGAACGATTGGGTGTTTTTCATCAGAAAGAGTATCTCCTGTTTTGATGTCTTTAAACCCAACAACCGCAGCGATATCACCAGCTTCTAATCTTTCAATAGAATTTTGCTTGTTAGCGTGCATTTGGAAGATACGAGAAATACGCTCTTTGTTACCTGAACGGTTGTTCAATACATAAGAACCTGCTTCTAATACTCCTGAATAAGCACGAACAAAACATAAACGACCTACGTAAGGGTCAGTTGCAATTTTGAATGCTAAACCAGCAAATGGGTCAGTAACTGTAGGGTGACGAACGATTTCTGCTTCAGTACGAGGATCTGTACCAATAGTGTTTTGTCTGTCTAATGGTGAAGGCAATAATGCCATCACGTAGTCTAACATCGTTTGAACACCTTTGTTTTTGAAAGAAGAACCACAAAGCATAGGAACGATTTTCATACCAATCGTTGCTGCACGAAGAGCGGCTAAAATTTCATCCTCAGAAATTGATTCTGGATCTTCAAAGAATTTCTCCATCAAAGTCTCATCAAAATCAGCTACTGCTTCTAATAATTTCTCACGGTATTGAGTAGCTTCCTCAATCATGTCTTCAGGAATAGGCACAACTTCAAAAGTCATTCCTTTATCGTGCTCGTTCCATTTGATACCACGGAAGTTAACTAAGTCAACAACACCTTCGAATGTATCTTCTGAACCGATTGGTAATTGTAAAGGCACAGCATAAGAACCTAACATTTCTTTTACTTGCTTACAAACGTTCAAGAAGTCAGCACCAGAACGGTCCATTTTGTTAACGAAACCTAAACGAGCTACGTTATAGTTATTTGCTAAACGCCAGTTAGTTTCAGATTGAGGCTCAACACCATCAACGGCACTAAATAAAAATACAAGACCATCTAATACACGTAACGAACGGTTTACCTCAACGGTAAAATCCACGTGACCTGGAGTATCGATAATGTTAATGTGGTAATCTTGTTCTCTGTATTTCCAGCCTACAGTAGTTGCAGCTGAAGTAATTGTAATACCTCTTTCTTGCTCCTGCTCCATCCAGTCCATTGTTGCTGCACCGTCGTGAACTTCACCAATTTTGTGGCTTACACCAGCATAGTAAAGAATACGCTCAGTTGTTGTTGTTTTACCCGCATCAATGTGGGCAGCAATACCAATGTTTCTTGTGTACTTTAAATCACGTGCCATTGTTAATATGTTGATTATTTGTTTTTTATCGTTTTTCTTAGGTTAATTTTTACATACAAAACAGAATAACCAATATAGGTTCTCACGTATGTACTCCTTTATCCTAATAAATTAGGGTGCAAAATTACTGATTCTTAGTTAAATACAAAAGCGAAGTGCAATATCTTTTTATTAACTTGGGTAAATACAAAATATCCGAACAAAATAAAACACTGAATTGCAGAAAGGAATGGATTCCCTTGTTTCGCTATTTATACAGAATGTTGGTAACCGTTTTAAGGATTTACGAGGTACTTATCTAAAGTTATTGAGCATCTATCATCAAATGGTAAAGTAATTGATGATGCTTCCTAAGCCCTTGCTTACCTTTCCACATAAATAGCCCTTGCTGCATCAAAGAACGACCAGTATCATTTCTGGAAACGACTACTAGATGATTTCTGGAGTCAATGATCATAAATTGTCCTCCCCAACCCGATGCCCAAATAGTTTTATCATCTTGGTCAATCAGCCATAAATAACCATAATGATCCATTGGCTCATTATCTTTTACTGCTGAATAAGCTGCGGTGCTTTCTTTAATCCATTGCGACGAAACTATTTGTTTACCTCGCCATTTTCCCTCGTGTAATATCAAAAGTCCTATTCGTCCTAAGTCGGCGGCCGTCATATAAATGATATATTGTTCGTGCTCAGAAAAAGAAGGCTGTTTATAAGTCACATGGTTTGCCCTGAATTTTTCCATCCCTAAGGGTTTGACAAGCCATTCTTCCATCATTTGACCGATACTCATCTTAGCTTGTTTTTCTAAAATAGTTCCTAATACATTAAAGCCCCAATTGTTATAATAATAAAACTCGCCAGGCTTGTGCATCCCTCTTTGCGGACGCAATGCCTTCATCTCTTTGGTCTCTCCAGAGGCTTCAAGATAAATACCCGACCTTGACATCAGCAAATCTCTAATCGTACAAGTTTTTTCAAGGGCTGTCAAAGGAGCTTTCTTATCATCAACTCCCAATTCATCAAGTGTTTGGTTTAGCCGAACGATACCTTTGTCTATGGCTATTCCATACAAAACGCTGATAATGCTTTTTCGGGCAGAGTGAGTCATAATGGGCAAATCTACTTCGCCCCATTGTACCAGTATACTGTCATCTTTAATTGCTACGAAAGCATCATATTCTGTTTTACTTTTCAGGAAATCGTAAGCCTCTACGATTTTCTCAGGATTCCGAATTTGTTTTGTAAAAGGGAGCGGCTGGTAGGTTTTATTTTTACCATTCAAAAACCGCAAAGAGCAAGAACAAAAAAGTAGCGATGCTAAGATACCTAGATAAATAATTTTTCTCATGAGCGAAAGATGTTGATTTGTCCTGCAAACCAAGGCTTTCTTCCTCAGAAAAAACGCTCAAAACATTTTTTGAGAGTCATTATTTTTATGTTTCTCTAGAAATTCTTTAGGAGATACCCCTTCAATTGCTTTAAAGACACGATAAAAACTGGCTTCTGAATTAAAGCCACATTCATAAGCCAAGCCCGCAATTGATAATTTTTCAACATCGTTCGTTAAAAGCCTTTGCTTTATTTCGTCAATGCGATAGCGGTTGATAAGGCTTCGGAAGTTGGTATTCAATTCATTATTAATCACTGAAGAAATCAGATTGGGTGATAGGTTTATACTTTTTGCCAGTGAATCAATGGTTAATTCAACGGTTAGGTAAATTTTGTCATGTTCTAAAGCCTGTAGAATTGCGATTTGAGCTAGTTGTCGTTCAGGGTTTAGTAGGGCATTAGTCTCTTTTTGCTTGTCTGATACTAGCTTGACTTCTTTAGGAATGTTGAGAGGATTAATGTTATAGCCTCTAAAGCCCATATAATAAATTAATCCTGCCAGAAAAACATGAAAAAATTTCCATGATATTAGCTGGTTCTGCCAAAGACTAAAGCCTAATAAAGCTATCAAAATACCCGAAAGCACCATAATATTCCTGAGCCATTGCAACGTTGAGATATCAGAATTTGCTGTTTGCAGATAAGTGATTTTATCATAATGAACAATTTGACGATAACTTAATACCCAATAAACAATTGCCGAAATGACAGACAAGATATCTTCAAAAGCTTTTATTTCATTGAAATATAATGCCTCCGCCAATTTATCTTTTTCTCCAATAGTACTTATCGGTAACACAGTTAGATAAACTATTAATGAATAGGCAGCGAAAATAGCATAAGGTAAAAAATGCCAGAGGTATTTTTTACTGATTTTAAAAGACGAATTGGTTAATGAAATAGCATAAAAATAGATAATAGGAGCAATCAATAATTCTAATGAAATGGGCAAATAGCGTATAGAAGGATTATCCCAAAGATGGGTAGTATGAAGAATTATTTTGATGCATAAAATATTAAAAACAACAAGAATATAAGCCAATAGTCTTTTGTTGAGGTGTAATGGCTTCTGGAAAAACAGTGAAATAGATATTACAAAGCCTTGTATTATACCAACAAATAAGATTACCTCAAATACAGAAAATTGTTGGTTCATAGTATTTAGTTTTTTAGTAAAGTTAAATATGAAGCTGTTTAAACCATAAATAGTTTTCATTGGGTTGGTAACAAAACAAAAAACGTCTGTTGCAATTGCACAGACGTTTTAGTATCACCTAACCACTAAATATAATTTCTTTAATAAGTACCTTAATACTTATTTTGTATTAAATTTTTGCTTTAAATCTTGCTGATTCTAGTTGAGCTTGTTTTCCTTCAGAATTATTTCCGATGATAATCAATTCTCCTTCTATTTCAGTATCAGTCAATTTTGTAATATTTACTCTTCCCACTCCGTTCTTCAATCCTTCTTCGTTCACTAAGGTTGTTTGGTAAAAGTTGTTCAATTCTCTAAAATGGTTTACGTTTTTTATCAAATTCCCTATGTTTTGTACTTTACCTTCACCGGGGATAAAAAATGTTCCTTTTTCTTGAACACCGTATAACTTTACAAATACTGATTCCGACGTTTTTTCGTCTATTATTGCAATTGCTAAAGTTTTCAGCCCTCTTTCAATACCTTTTTTTACTTCTACCTTATCTGAATAAATTGTATGTTTATAACTTTCTTCAAAAGTGATTCTACCAGAGAAAAACCCTTTATTTGAGTTACTAATGACTTCTATATTTCTACTATAAGTAATTAATGTTGCTATGGAAAGTAATAGAATTGCTACTACTACTATTGGATTGTTTTTTAAAATTCGTTTCATAGGTTTATTGAAATCAATTATTTTCGCTTAGCTATTAATTTCTTGAGATCTATTAAAGATTTTGTACTTTTCTTATATTTGTCCGACAAAATTACAAATAATTTTCCCAAAATTACAAAAGACTTATCATTAAGTCACTTTTAATTTATTAAACGGTAAATATTTTGTTTAATGACGTATTGAGTACTTAATTGCTTATAAACTATTGAATTTAAGGCTTTATTAGGTACTATTTATAAGGACTGAAAAAACCCAAAAAAGGTTGGTTTATATAAATTATTTTTTTGTTAATTTCTCATTTCATATAAGACCCAGCATCATACACTTTGGTCACACCTTCTATCGTAACTGTATAATTAAAGCCCGGTTGGATAGCATAAGCACCATATTCTCCTTTCTTATTTACTGCTAAATATCCAATCTGAAATTCTTTATAATTGTATCTTTTTACAATTCTCATGATGGCTTCTTCACATGCTTGCTGAGGTGTTCTTCCGTTTCTCATCAATTCTACAATCAAAAATGAACCTAGCGTTTTTAAAACAAATTCACCTAGTCCTGTAGCACATGCTCCACCTACTTCATCATCACAGAAAACAGCCGCACCAATGATGGGTGAATCTCCTACTCTACCATGCATTTTAAAAGCTAAACCACTCGTTGTACAAGCACCAGAAATTTCACCTTTGTTTCCTAAAGCCAACAATCCGATTGTATCATGACGCTCGATATTAATTTTAGGCTCATATTTTGAAGTTTTCTTCCACTCTATCCAAGCCTTTTTAGCATTTTCGGTCAAGAGGTTTTCTTTTTTAAATCCTTGAGAAAGTGCAAATTGTAAGGCACCTTCACCCGACAGCATTACGTGTGGCGTTTTTTCCATCACGGCTCTTGCTACGGAAATAGGATGCATGATATTTTGCAAAAAATTCACAGAGCCTGCATTTCCTTTTTCATCCATAATACAGGCATCTAAGGTAACGAAACCATCTCTGTCTGGGAATCCGCCATAACCTACAGATGTATCGTTTGGGTCAGCCTCAGGCACCCTTGCTCCTGCCTCAACGGCATCCAAAGCTTTGCCCGTTTTTTGTAATGACTCCCAAGCGGCATAATTAGCCTTTTCATTTTTCCAAGTTGATATTACCAACGGAAACGTAGCAAGGTTTGAATTATCAGACGCTTTCGCACTTACAGAAGCAAGTGCAGTTAATGCTGTTGTTTGTTTAATAAAGGTTCTGCGTTGCATGAAGAATTAAATTGTTGATTAATAGCAATTTCACAATTGCTTAGATTTTAAAATAAAAAGGATAAGTAAGGTTGCTATTGATAGCTACTCAATTTATCAAAAAATCTAAACATATAAAAACGATTACATTAATCTGTAATAAATCTTATGCTCATAGTGTTTTATCAAAAAAGCGTGCAGGCATTACTAAAATTGCTACTAAATCGCTCAATTCTTTGATTTATTGCGCTTTCAATCAAAAAAAGGTCATAAATAGCTCGTTATAAGATTTAAAATCTATGAAATATTTTGTACGGAAAAATATTTATTTATTTTCGTATAATAAATTCTACAATATCAACCCGCACTCGCCTAATGAAATTAACGCTTATTGTACTTTTTTGGGGATTTTTCTTCACAGTGGCTCAAACCCAAGTTATTTACTTCCATCAGAACTTCGAAACTGCAACTTCAAGCTCGCAGACACCTTTTGAAAATGAAACCACTCCGACGATAGGTCAGTTTAACTACCTAACTAATGTACTAATTAATGTTAGTGGCGAGAAGTATTTAAAATTTATAGGGAATAATTCCATTTGTAGGGCAACCAGAAGCACCGATTTTTCACCTACCCCTTCTACTTTATATGTTCAGTTTTCGGTTAGGGCAAGCAGTATTGGGGCAGAAAACCCCAATGCGGTGGAATTTTATTTTGGCGACGGTGCCAATTTTGATAATAGCACAGCTTCTCCTACCTCGCCAGTAATGAGCATTAAATTTGGTGTAAATACCCCTTCAAGTCTTATTATTCAAGGTGCACCTCAATTAGCGAATTCATTTATTCCTGTCACCCTTTTTATTAACAATAGTAACGGAACGATGAGCTATAATGATGGTACAAGAAGCGGACTTGTTAATGTCAAAAAGTATGATTTGTATGCTGGTTCTACATTAATCAGCAACGACCAGCCCCTTGATAACCTTAATGGGAATTTGACAAAATTCAAAATTCTGACAAAAAACATTACGGGTTCTCCGACATTAGACTTTGATAATTTTATCATTAAAAATGACTTTATAAAATTATCCACTGCCCTTACCTCTTTCAAAGCACAGTCGGTAGAGACCCATAAAGTAGCATTGAGTTGGGAAACTGCTACAGAAATCAATAGTGATTATTTTGTATTGGAAAGAAGTAGAGATAGTATTAATTATATTCAAATCAGTAAAATAAAAGCTGCGGGAGAATCCTCAAATAAAACAACGTATCAATTTGTTGATGAAACACCATGGTTCGGAACAAATTACTATCGTTTAAAGCTAATCGAGACAGATAAAAAAGAACAGGTTTTCATTCCTCAATCAATAGTTATTTCTGATGCTAATGTCCCGTTTGGTGTATTTCCTAATCCAGTTATTACACCTGAATTCTATGTCAAAGTAGAAAATGCAGAGGATTCGGAACTGAGTCTTTTTGATTTCAACGGCAGAAATATTGCCTTTGAAAAGAACACTATTACAGATACTATCTTGAAAGTTATTCCTTCTGAAGGATTGAACTTGGGTATGTATGTACTAAAAGTGAAAAATGCTGGTAGTGTGAAAGAACATAAAGTTATTGTTTTTAAGTAAGGCTGTATTACTAAGTTTAAGCGTAAAAAATAACGTTGTCATCGTATAGAGGTTTAGGGAGGCTAAAAATCATAAGTAAATTTACTTATTCTGTCTAAAAACTTTTAAAAATAGAAAATCATTGTCATCAAAAACGGTAAAATATGTTATATTTGATTACACGACCGCCAATATAATCACTTTAAAACATTACGACGATGGCATTACAATACTTATCCGATACCTATGGGAAACCAACAGCAGTAGTTATACCGATAAATGTTTGGGAAGTAATTACAGACAAATACCAAGACTTAAAAAAGCTTGATGGCATTTTTGCTCAACATAAGGAAATCGAACCTCTTGACAATATTGAGAAAAGCTTTAAAGAAATGCAGCGAGTAAAAAAAGGGAAATTACTGAAAAATACTTTTGTTGACTCTTTTCAAAAATAGAAACCTCATCATTACAAAAAAGAAGAAGCCACAACTTAATTGCTGTGGCTTCTTCTTTTTCTAAACTTCTTGTACTACTGGTTTCCCAAAGTATTTCTGTCTGATTCGTTCGTTGATGTAATACATACAAGGAACGATAACAAGGGTAAGAATCGTAGAGAACGTAAGTCCGTAGATAATCGTCCATGCTAAGATATTCCAGAAAGCAGCACTATCAGACCCTGTATGAATATGTGGATTTAGTTCTGTAAACATTGCCACAAAGTCGATACTCAAACCAATAGCCAAAGGTACTAAACCTAATACTGCGGCAGCGGCTGTTAAGATTACAGGCGTCAAACGTGTACTCCCTGCTTCAACGATGGCCTTCTTCAATGGATAACCCCTGTGTACTAACTCATCGGTAAATTCTATCAATAGAATACCATTTTTTACCACAATACCCGCCAAGGCGATAATACCTACACCTGACATGATAACAGAGAATGTTTGACCAAATGCCATAAAGCCCAACAATACCCCAATAAACGAAAGCAAGATGGTAACAAAAATGATAATTGGTTTCGAGATAGAATTAAACTGCATTACCAGTACCAAGAAAATCAATAATACTGCCGAAACAAGTGCTCCTGCTAAAAACGACCCTGTTTCTTTTTGGTCTTCTTGTTCTCCACCCATGCGAAGTGTATAACCACTCGGTACATCCATATCATCAATCAACGTCTGAATCTCTGCAACGATTTCATTAGCATTGTATCCTTGTACTACATTTGAACTCAAGGTTACTAAACGCTCTTGATTCTTACGGTTAATCTGACTGAAAGAGGTAGAATAAGAAATACTAGCAATCGAATTCAATGGTACTTGGCGCAACACTCCACCCATTACCATATCTCTATAAGTAATATTCAAACTCAATAATTTTTCAATCTGATTTCTATCTTCCGATTTAACCCTTAATTGAATTGGGTATTCATCCTTATCATCTCTGAATTTAGATATTTCAGTCCCAAACAAGGCAGTACGAACAGCCATCGCTACTTGTGCTGATGAAATACCCTCACGTTGAGCTTTCTCTTTATCCACATCAATGATAATTTCAGGCTTGTTAGTAATTAAATCTGATTTTAGTTCTTCAATACCTTTAATGCCCGACTTGTCAATAGCACTTAGTACTCTTTTTTCAAGTTTCGCCAACTCTTTAAAGTCATCCCCAGCTATTTCAATTGCAATAGGCGCACCTGTTGGTGGTCCATTGTTTTCTCTATCTACCGAAATAATTGAACCCGGTAATGGTAATGCCTTAATCTCTTTACGAACTTTATCTAAAATCACTTCCGAAGAAATACCTCCACGGTTAACTTTACTCACAAAGGCTACCGTTACTTTAGATTTTTGTGGCGTCGGTGCTCTATCTGGGTTGGTTGGGTCACCAGCGTTTTTACCAACGTTTGAAATCACCGAGTTAACCATTCCTTCAGCATTTTCTTTTTTCAATACCTCAAATACCTTCTTTTCAATTACTTTCGTTACTGAATCCGTTACGCGGGCATCAGTACCTACAGGCATATTGTTGTAGATATAGATATAGTCAGGGTCGCCACTTGGGAAGAAGATAACTTTTGGCTGAACAATTCCCATCAATACAAAAGTAACTACCAACAAAACAACCATTCCTATTACTGCAAATACTGGACGATAGCCTGTAATTACCCAAGAGATTAATTTTTGATAATTATTCTTAAAGGCAGGTAACGATTTTTCTTGAAAAGGAATGATGATTTTAGGCGTAAGGATAAAATGGTTGAACACATACAATGCAAGAATCAACACAAAGAAATTACCTAAGCCAAAATTCACAATATAACCTAGCAACGCACAGACAGCTAATATAATAGCAGGTTTCTTTAAAGATTGTACACTTGTATCTACATGCTCGTTTTCATCATGACGTTTCATGAATGAAACGGCAAAAACTGGGTTCATTACATAAGCTACAATCAACGAAGCAATCAACGTACAGATTAAAGTAATTGGTAAGAACTTCATGAATTCACCCACAATACCTGGCCAGAAAAGCAACGGTACGAAAGGCATAATCGTAGTAGTAGTTCCTGATAATACAGGAATAAATACTTCCGAAGCTGCCAATTTTACGGCATCAACAATTGATATATGACGATAGCGGTTGAAAATACGGTGTGAGTTTTCAATAACCACGATGGCATCATCCACTACAATCCCCAGCCCGAGCAAGAAAGCAAAAAGTACGATTGTATTCAGGGTAAAGCCCATGAAATACAAAGGAATGAATGCTAACAAGGCCGACAAAGGAACTGATAAACCTACGAAGATAGCATCACGAACCCCCATGAAGAACATCAATACTAATACTACGAAGATAAACCCTAGGATTACGGTATTTACCAAGTCGTTGATATCTCCTTTTGTTCTTTCAGATGAATCGGCAGTGATTTTAATTTCTAAACCTTGTGGTAAACGATTCTCTTTAGCTTTTGCGATAATTTCCTCAATTTTCTCTGAGGCAGCAATCAAGTTAGCACCACCACGTTTGATGACGTTCAAGGTAACTACTTTCTTGTTATTCAAACGAGCAAAATCTTGCTGTTCTTCACTGCTATCAATTACTTCGGCAACATCTCCTAAACGAACCATTGCCCCTAAAGATGAACGAAGACGAATATTCTGGATTTGATCCATCGATTTAAACTCGCCTTTTACTCTTAGCGTTCTACGAACACCTTCAACACTTAGCTCACCTCCAGAAATGTTTACGTTTTCACCCTGAATAGCCATTTGGACATCACTAAAAGTAAGTCCAGCTGCTTGTGCTTTGTACAAATCAAGGTTGATTTGTATTTCACGTGTTAATGCACCTACAATATCTACACGGGTAATTTCTGGTAAACCTTCAATCTCATCTTGTAAATCTTCTGCGAAATCTTTCAATTTAGCCAACGGGAAGTTCCCAGCTAAGTTGATGTTCATAATCGGGAATTCCGAAAAGTTAACATCCTGCACAACAGGTTTCTTGGTTAAATCTTTTGGTAATTCTACGATATCAACTTTATCTTTTACTTTTCTTAAAGCATCATCTACTTTCACGTCAGGATTAAATTCAACTAAAATAATCGAGAAATCTTGTAGTGAGTTCGACTTTACTTTCTTTACCCCAGCAATCGTTTTGATTTGCTTTTCGATTGGCTTGGTAATGGTATTTTCAATATCCCCTGGCGTTGTTCCTGCATAAATAGTTTGTACATATATTTGCGGTACTTTAATATCAGGGAATTGTTCTTTCGGTAAAATATTATAAATAACAATACCGACAATGAATAGCACAACGGTGAAAAGGTACACCGTTTTCTGATTGGTTGCTAACCAACCAATCATGTTATATATGGCCCCCGAACCATGTTTCTCGTTGGTGAGGGCTTCGTTTTCTTCTTGCTCTTTCATGATAAAATGTTGAGTGATAGTAATGCGTAAATGCGAAGAAGGCTATTGATTAAAATGCCACTGGTGTTCCATCTACTAATTCTTGATACCCTTGAGTAATTACTAAGTCACCCGTAGTAAGTCCTTCTAAAATTTCAACATTACCATTATAAGAAATACCTGTTTTAACGACTTTGCTACGAGCTACTTTCTTACCATTTTCGGTAACAGCTACGTAAACAATATCCCCTAATTCTGTTTTCTGGATAATATTTTGATTAACCACTAATGAATTAGATTTTGTCAAATCGTTGATATTAACAATAGCAACTTGGTTTGGTTTTAAAGCTCCACCCAAATTCGGGATATTGGCTTCAATACCAAACGTTCTTGAAACTGGGTCAACTACAGCATTTACTACTGAAATTTTTGCGTTCAACTCTTTGTTAATATCTGGAAATTTCACTGTCATTGTAGCACCTTGTTTTACAGAGCCTACATAAGTATCAGCAATTTTAGCCGTGATTTTCAAGTCGCCAACGTTTACAATCTGAGCAATCGGTACACCCGGAGAACCCATTTCACCTGTTTTCTGACGAACGATTTCTACTGTTCCAGAAATTGGAGCATATACCTTAGTCATTGCCAACTGCGTTTCCATTGTTACGATACGTCTCTCCAAAGATTCTTTGTTCGCTTTCGCTTGAAGATATTGTACTTCTGTACCAATCTGTTGATCCCAAAGTGTTTTTTGCTTATTGTATAGCGTAACTGCTAAATCTAACTGGTTTTTGATTTCAGCTAAACTTTCTTTCAACACATTGTTGTCGATAGTAGCTACCAACTGTCCTTTTTTCACAGCCTGACCCTCAATGATAAAAATACCAGTGATAGCACCTGCCATTTGTGGCGTTACCTGAACAATGTTTTTAGAAGTAACTACGCCTTGTGCTTCAACAAAATGTTTGAAATTTTCAGCCTGAATCGGCATTACAGCAACTGTAATTACTTTTGCTTCTGCTTTATCTTCACCAGCGCCTAGTTCTTTTTCTAATGCCTTAATTTTGGTATCAAGCTCTTTTTGCTCTGTTTTCAACTTAGCCAATTCAGCTTTTTTATCTGGTTTACTACAAGATGCCATGAACAATGAACTTGTTAGTATACTCCCCACCAATAATAATTGAAGCCCTGTGAGCTTAGAGGTATTTGGTTTGTTTAATAAATATTTCATGTTGATATGATGGTAAATGTCTTTTTATAATCTAAATTATTTATTGTTCTTATTTGAATCTATTCAGTATAAAGTCTTCCCAATGCTTTGTCTAAATCAACTTTTGCAACCAAGGCATTATAGAATGTAGTAAAATAATTGGTCTGTGCTTCTTTATAAGCGATTTCAGCATTGACCACTTCTAAGTTTGACCCAACCCCTTGTTGATATTTTATTTTAGTAACTCTCACTACTTCTTTGGCCAATTCCATATTAGCTTTCTGTTCTTCTAATGTTTCATAAGCATTCTTTAACGTAATATGGCTTTGTGTAACTTGAAGGTCGATTGTGTTTTCTAATAATTCAAAACTGTTTTTTACTTTTTGTAAACTGTTTTGTGATTGAACAATTTTGTATTTCTTCTGGAAGCCATCAAAAATTGGTATCTGTATCGATAAACCAAGTGTTGCGGCATTGAACCAAGGCTTGGTAACTAAGTCTGAAAACTTAGGGCGACCAGCCGAATAATTGTAACCACCTGTCAGCATTACTCTTGGTAAATAACCCACCTTCTGGTTTTTCACGTCTAATTCAGCCAAACGATTTTGTGTCTCAAGGATAGAATATTCAATACGATTACCATATTTAATATCCTGCGGTGTTTCTGGCAATACCTCTGAAATTTTTACGTCGGCCAATTTATCCGTTAAAGTAATGTTTTCAGCAATCTTCTTTCCCATTTGAAATTTCAACAGATGGTAACTTAAATCCTGCAAACGTTGTACATTTTTGGCTTCTATTTTCAAGTTATTCATCTGAACTTCAAGGCGTTGCACATCTATTTTTTCTACAAATCCTTGTACATTCAATGCTTTAGTATCGCGCAACAATGAATCTAAACGACCGATGTTTAAATCAAGTAATTTGATTCTCTCTTCGTTTACCAAGATACTGTAATATGCTTTTGTCACATTCTCAGCGGTTTGTTGCTTCGTTTGTACAAGTGTTTTTTTAGATAGCTCTTTGTATACATCTGCTGCCTTAAGCCCTAGTAAGTAAGAACCATCAAATAAAATCTGGTTCAGGTTAATACCAGCCTGACCGCTATTGGCAACACCGAATTCAGCAGCTATTACATCTCCTTCTTTAGCAGTAGGGTCGAATGTTTTAGCAGGGATAAATACTTTCTGAATAATCAGGTTGTTAGTATACCCAATATTTCCACTTACTTGTGGCAAACCAATACCTTTCAATTCACTTACTCTTGCTTCAGCAGTTAAAATATCAATTTGAGCATTTTTGATAGAGGTATGATTCTTGACAGCATAATCTACCGCTTCGCGGAGAGAGTAGCTTTGCTGTGCTTTTACGAATTGTGAAGTAATTAAAATGCTAAATAAGAGCAAATTACCTCTTAGAAGTTTTCTCATTTGAAGTTTGCTTTTGTTGGTATTCATTATAAATTTTGGTTCCTTTCTCGGTTAAAACACCTCGGATAAAATGGTCTAGGAGTTCTAATTGTACTTCTACTATGGTAAATTTGCTAATTGAAAAACTACTAGGGTCGAAACCCATTTCAATTTGTTCAAGACGCATTCTGGCAAGAATATCTATTTTAATTTCTGCTCTGAACAAGCCTTGTTCTATGCCTTCAATTAAATCTCTTTTGATACTTTCTAGGATGAATTTTTCCTTATGTTCTTGAAAGATATTCCATGACCTAGGATGGTACTTTTTAATATCAAATAATGTTGATGGATTTACCTCGGCAAAGGCTTGCTTAATGACCTCCATTGATTTTACCATTCTATCGATGACATTCTTTGATGAATTGTGTAGTTCTTCCCATTCACATTTATCTTCCTTCATTTCTCTTTGAAATAACTGAAACACAATATCGTCTTTGTCTTCAAAATGCAGATAAATCGTTTTTTTAGAGATTCCTAATTCGTTGGCAATATCATCCATAGTCACAGATTTTACTCCGTAACGAAAAAACAATTCTTTCGCCTTAATGATGATTCTTTCTTTGATTTCCAATGTGATGTAATAATTTGGTAAGGAAACTTTAGAAACATTAAAAGTTTCTTATGCAAAGCTATGGAAACTTTCAACTGGCTCAAAGTTTTTTATGATTTTTTTTAGAAAAGGTAAAACACGGGGATAAGCGGTTGAAGCTATTGGCAGGTATTAAATATTTAATATGTGCAGGTTATGTTAAATAATTGTAAAGCAAACTAGTTTTAGTAAACTTGTCGTATTTGCATTTTTTTTATATCCTTGCTTATCGTGTTTATTTTTTTGGCGATGTAAAATGCTTTCTTATCAAATATTTATATCAAAAAATATACCATTTTTTCATAAAATTCTGTTTTTTTCAGGTGTTATGACTACAAAAAAGGTCGTCAGAAAATAGATGATTCTTGACGACCTTTTGTTATTATGGTAAATTAATGACACAATAAAGCTAATAATGGTTGGAATTATCTTCCAAAATCATCTTGTAATCTCACAATATCTTCCTCGTCGGATGGATTTTCAGGGTCAGTATGTTGCCAGATTTCAGCTACTATTCCCCAACCACCTAAACCAATTAAACGGTGGCGTTCGCCTGTATCCATCTGAATAAAACTTCCTGATTCTAATACCTTCACTTCATCTGACTCTTCGTCAGTATCACTAATCTTTACACCTACCGTAGTGCCTGCAATTACTTTCCAGATTTCAGCACGACGGAAATGATATTGCCATGACAAACGTTTTTCAGGAGCTACAACTAAAATCTTTGGTGATAATTTATTGGTAATCTGAATTTCAGACATTTCCAAATGTGGAAAATATTTAGCTGCAAAAGCTGGTGCTTGAGTTTCGTCGATAACAAAAAAACCTCCCCAAGGACGAGTTTGGTCTTGTTTAACTACAGTAAAGTTATCTTCCGCCAAAGCAGCTGCAATTTGTTCAAAGATAGATGCCTTATCAGCATCTTGAGAAAGGGTAAGATTCATAAGGTTTGACAGTTTTTGAATTACAAAGTTAAGAGTTTTGCATAATTTCCCTTTGATAGGCAAAAACTATTTAGCAATTATAGTTCTATCTTTGCCATGTCTTCCCATCAAATAAAACTATAAAATTATTAAATGGTATTTTCCTTATGAACGGATTATTGATTATCATGGCTGATGCCAATACTTATGATGGAAACCTTTCACCTATTGCCATTGACAGAGTATTGGGTGCATCAAAATTCTTAAAAAATAATCCTGAATTTTATGTTTTATGTACTGGTGGCTTTGGTAGTCATTTCAACACTTCTGAATACCCACATGCCCAACATCTACAGAATTTTTTATTAGAAGAGGGAATTGCTCACGACAGGTTTATTGAATTCTCCTTAGGTGAAACTGCTATTGAAGACATTCAGCTATGTCATAGAATCATTAATCGCTATGAACCCGATATGGTAGCTGTGATTACTTCCGATTATCAAGTAGAAAGAATCCGTTTTACTTTTCAAAAATATTCTGATTATCAGTTCTTTTTTTTCCTTGAAGTAAAATCAAATTTATACGAAGAAGAAATGGAAAGACTTGTCAGGCTTGAACAACAAGCACTCAATCGACTAAGGTTTTTGCCATAAAACACCAACATGAGTCATCCCGAATTTTTCCTAAATTGTTCGTTTTGGAGGCAATTTGAGAGGTTTTCTACTTAATTATCGTCTAGTCCTTACTTTTCTTTCCTTGATGAAAGAAAAGTAACCGCGCGGCGGACCGCAAAAGAAAATCAAGAATTCCTAATCGCATCGGCGAACCGACTCGCTCCGCTCAAACAGTAGGAATTCGTTGCCCATCAATCATAAAAAAGCGGTCAAAATTAGTTTTTTGACCGCTTTCTTGTGATTTTAAAATTCGGGATGACTCATGTTGATATTGATATATTAATAAATGTTACTTCAAAGCATATTTTGCTTTACCTTCATCCAAAAATTTCACAAAGTTTTCAATTTTTGAATCAAATGCTTTTGGTGGAGCCAAAGTACCTTTGTCTTCGTTCGGATTTACCAAGCAATAATAGGGTTGGGCATTGCCGTTGAATCTTACAATCTGGAAATCTAGGTTTTGGTCACCCATTGACGTTTTTTCTTGTCCATCGTCTTTAGAGATGTACCATTTTTCTTTAGGTAATTCAGTTTTATCATCTACATACAAAGCTACTACAACATAGTCCTCTTTCAGTCTTTTCAACACCGCTGGGTTTGACCAAACATTTTCTTCCATTTTCCTACAGTTTACACAACCGTGCCCTGTAAAATCTATAAAGATGGGTTTGTTTACTTTTTTGGCATAGGCTACTGCTTCTTCATAATCAAAAAAGCCTTGTAAGCCATGTGGTAAAGTAAGGAATTCGCCATACTTTGGTTTAGGGAAATTAGCATCCCCTTCAGTTTTCACGGAAGTACCCGACGATACAAAATCTTGTGTAGTAAGCGGAGGCAACCAACCTGCTAATGCTTTTAGTGGTGCTCCAAACATTCCAGGGATCATATACACAACAAAAGCAAAAACCAAAATAGACATCAACATTTTTGGCACGCTTACTTTATCCGTTTGCGAATCATGCGGTAACTGTATTTTACCCAATAAATAGAAACCAATTAATGAGAAGATAACTATCCATAAAGCCAGATATACCTCTCTATCTAAAATACCCCAGTGATATACTTGGTCGGCAGTACTTAAGAATTTAAGGGCTAATGCTAACTCTAAAAAGCCTAAAATTACTTTTACAGAATTCATCCAGCCACCCGACTTTGGCAGGTTTTTTAGCCATTGTGGGAAAATAGCAAACAATGTAAATGGAATAGCAAAGGCTAAAGAAAAGCCCAACATTCCAATAATAGGTTTGATGATTTCACCTTGGGCAGAAGCAATTAAAATAGAACCAGCAACAGGGCCAGTACAAGAGAATGAAACCAATACCAATGTGAATGCCATAAAGAACACCCCTATCAGGCCTCCTCTATCAGACTGAGCATCAATTTTGTTAACAAAATTTGAAGGTAAAACGATTTCGAACCAACCGAGGAATGAAATGCCAAAAAATACAAAAATGACAAAGAATAACAAATTAGGAGCCCAGTGAGTACTCAACCAGTTAGCAAAACCCGGCCCTGCCAATGCGGCAATCAATGTGCCAAATAATACATAGATAGCTACAATCGAAAAGCCATATAAGAATGCTAATTTTCTTCCCCCTTTTTGTTTGGTGAAAAAACTTACCGTCATCGGAATTAGTGGATACACACATGGTGTCAACAAAGCCAAAAGTCCCGCGCCAAAAGCTACCCAAAAGAAAGCAAATAATGATTCCTGTTCTGCTGGTAATGTTGGTGTTTCAGATGCTACAGAACTATTGCTTTTTTCAGCGACTAATGTATCTGCTTGGATTACTGAATCTGTCTTAACCACCGCCGAGTCTTTAACAACAGGCGTTAAAGTAGTACTTTCTGTAGCTGTTTTTACAACTTTTTCTTCGATGGAACTATCGTTTTTTTTTTCTGCGCCTGTTAAAGAAAAATTGCCTTTTACAGGAACACACAATCCGCTAACATCTGAACAAGATTGGCTATCATAAGAGCCTTCAATGAAGAATTTTGCCTTTAATATCTTGATACTTTGGCGAAAAGTAGCTTTATGTTTAAAGTAGGTATATTCGCCATTCCAGATTTCTTTATCGAATTTCTTAGATGGATTGATAGCTTTTAGACCTCCTACGGCCTCATAACTATCATTTTCTTTTAATTTAATCGTAGTAACTGTTGGGCCTAAATCTTCACTAAAATCAGAAGAATACAAATACCAGTCATCCAGAATATCTACCGAAAAAATGATGTCAACCGTTTCGCCAACTGCTGGAGTTGCTTTTGATAAAGTCCAAGACCATTTTGCAGGGTTAACTTTTTGTGCAGTAGTGGCTACTGAGAAAGCGAGTAATATAAATAAACTAAAAAATAACTTTTTCATCTGTTGATGGATTGTATAATATGCTTAATTTTCTAAACAGTAAATTGTGGTTGTAGGTTCTGATATTATAAAGCTGTTTAAACTTTCCCTTTCGGGTTAAACTAAGTCTTTTAGAATAGCTTGTTCCAAAATTTACTCAACGTAGCGATGCTATGCTTCCCAAATTTTGAAAAAATCAATTCTAAAATACAATACTTTCACCTCAGAAACGGAAAGTTTAAACAGCTTCTATTAGTAAATACAACTTGAGATAACATTTTATTGCTTTCATATACAAATTTAAATCAAATCAGGCTAAATAAATGTCTGATTGCCGACTTCATTTATTTTTTTGAATGAAAACAAAAAAGGCTAAATTTTCTCAAATTTAACCTTTTAAATAATTGTCTTTATTGAACTAGTTCATTTTCTTCAAATTCTCTTTGAATATCTTCGTGAATTTTTCTAGTTTCGGCTTTATCACTACTTGGCAATAAGGATTATGACCATTCAATTCATAATAATCTTGGTGATAATCTTCAGCAGGATAAAACACTGAAAATGGAGTAATTTCTGTAACAATCGGATTCGGGAAAACGTGTTCAGCATTTAGTTTAGCTTTCCAAGCCTCCGCAGTTTTTTTCTGGGCTTCGTTATGATAAAAAACGGCAGAACGATATTGTGGTCCTTCATCAGCTCCCTGACGGTTTAAGGTAGTAGGGTCGTGGGTTTTCCAGAAAATTTCTAAAATTTTATCAAACGATATTTTCTTAGGGTCAAAAGTTAATTGTACTACTTCAGCATGCCCCGTAAGACCCGTACAAACTTCTTTATAAGATGGGTTTTTCACCTTTCCTCCAGAATAACCTGATTCTACTTTTACAACACCTTCTACTTGTTGAAAAATAGCTTCTACACACCAAAAGCATCCCGCTCCAAACGTAACTACTTCTGTTCCCTCAAGATTGACTTTTTCATTGTTCATTTTATTCGTATTTTTCTGATTATCAGAACTTTTAGCACAAGAAATATTCACTAACAATGTAAATATTCCAAGAAGTATGATATTAATTTTTGTTCTCATTGTTGATAACGTTTAAAACTTGATGTAAGTTTGTATTTTTTATGAAAGTATTTCTTACAACGATTATATCCCTGTAAGATTACATACGTAAAAATAATATCCAAAGATAGTACCAATTAAAAAATTAGATTGTCTGATGAACGACATACTTACAAAATCAGAACCACAAAAAACATCAAAAAGTTACTTTAAAGTTGTTCAACAACGCTGGAAAGATGCTATCCAGACAGATGGCTTTATTATTAAATTACTAACAGCAGTTGGTATTGCTTTTTTGGCTGCCCCAAAATTTCCTTCTTATTTTATTAATATTCAAAAACGTGATGGTGCTTACCTTTCTGATGTCGTATTAAACCATATACCAGCGCTTGATGTTTCAACGCCAATTTTTGCTATTATCTATGGGATGCTTGTATTCCTACTTTGTAGGGTAATTGTTAAGCCAAAATTATTTTTACTTTTCTGCTTAACGTTTGTGATTGAAACAGTATTGAGGATGTCTTGTATTTATTTTTTTCCTTTAAATCCTCCTATTGGTTTAGTCCCTTTGCATGATACTTTTGCCGAGTTATTAATCTATGGAGATACAGAACCTATCACAAAAGATTTATTTTTTTCTGGTCATACAGCAACGATGGTCATGATTTGGTTGTTTCTTGAAAAACGCTGGGAAAAAGCATTAGCAACTATTTCATGCATCGTATTAGCCATATTGTTACTTGTTCAACACGTTCATTACACTGCTGATGTTATCGGTGCATTTTTCTTTACTGCACTTTCTTATGTGATTGCACGTTATATCAATAAACAAAAATGGCCCGTTACCTGTGCTATATTATTATTATTTTTCACTGCACTAGAAACGTTTTTTTGGCTCAGCAGTAAAATAATTTAAGTCCAAAAATCATAAACTCTTGTATTTTAAGGGGATGATAGAAAATATATTAATTAAACCCTTAATTTTGCAAGTCAAAAATTGAAAGTCGTTAAAAAACTATTGAGCGTTTTTAAGTTTGCAACTAAATATTTGTAAATTAACAGAGGTAAATTGTAAATTTTCTAATGAAAAATTTACAATTTGATTACATTCAATTAATTTGCATTGTTTTACAGAAAAAGAAGATTGATTTTCTTATTCCTAGACTAAGTAAACATAGTTCTGCCCAACTATGTTTATGAAACGATTGTAAAGATCGTTAAACTTTATTTTGTACAATTTTTTACAAAACTGATTTGGTTTCACAAATTAGTTTTGTATCAGGAACTTTCTATCAAATATAGTTCTTGCAAACCACTTTAATTCAGGGTAAAAATATGGTAAAGTTTGAGTACAAAACCTTCCAATTAGGGGAGAAACTAACACAAGAGCAGAAAGATTATTTCCGCAAGTATGGTGTAATTCAATTTAAAAATTTCATTAATGCTGAAACCATACAAAAGTGTATCAGCGAATTAAATAAAATTGAAAAGCAATGGTTGGCTGATGGCGTTGAGAAAATCAACGGTATTCCGTTGAAGTTTGGTAAAGACGAACACGGCAATAAAATGATTCAAAGAATGTGCTTTACCAATAAGTACAGTACTTTCCTAGGTGAATTCTTGAAAGATCCTCGCTTACAAGTATTGGTTGAGTTATTGGCTCCTTATGATGGCCGTATTAGCGACAACGAAAAGGATGGTCTTGTCTTTAATCATTATGTAAATGCGCTAAACAGTAAATTCACACAAATGGGATGGCATACAGACAGCCCTCGTGATTTATTTTTAGGGCAAAAAATCCTTCCTATGTTGAACGTAGGAGTACACTTAGATAATTGTCCAAGTTCTAATGGAGGTTTAAGAGTATTGCCAGGTACACAAAACCAAAGTGTTTTGAAACTTTTGTTTGGTAAAAAATATTTTATTGACCATACCCCTGATACAAAGGAAGTTGGTTTTGAGATTGAAGCAGGCGATTTAACTGTACACGATGGTCGTTTATGGCATAGAGTTGAGGTTTCACCTAATGTTGGTGAGAAGTCTCGTCGTAGAGTAATGTATGTACCTATCATCACTGGTAAATACATGCCTAAAAACGAAAACAGCAAAACGCCATTTTATCACCGTTTTGCAAAAGTTGTTCAGAAATAAGCATTTAAAATATCAACAAAAAAGCCTGCAAAAATATTTTTTGCAGGCTTTTTTGTTGATATAACTCCACAATCTATTTAGCAAACTTAGCTTTTACAAAAGCAAAAACCATTGGAAAAACAGAAAAGGCTACGATACCTAATACTACTTTTTCTAAATTATGTTTTACCCATTCATTAGTTCCTAAAAAATAACCCAATAAAGTAATAGCCGTTACCCACAAAACAGCACCTAGTATACAAAATGTTATATAAGTACTGTATTTCATACTGCCAGCACCTGCTACAAATGGTGCTACTGTACGGACTATTGGTACAAAACGAGCCATGATAACAGTTTGTCCACCATGTTTGGCATAAAACTCTTCTGTTTTGGTAATGTGTTCACGCTTTAAAAATAGAATCTTATCTTTAGATTTTACGTATTCGCTAAAGTACTTTCCAACGAAATAGTTTAAGTTATCTCCTAAAAGGGCTGCCCCAATTAATAATGGAATAACAAAACTAATTTCAATTTTTCCCGTAGACGATGCTAGAAAACCAACTGCAAATAGCAAGGAATCTCCCGGCAATAATGGCATAACAACAAAACCTGTTTCTACGAAAATAATCAAGAAAAGTAATGCATAAGTAAGAGCTCCATATTCGCTGATAAAATCAGAAAGTATAGGAGTTGGATTTTTAAGAAACTCTAAAATAAAGTTGATAATTTCCATTTGTTCGTTGGGTTTGTTTAGTAAGTATTATACATTAAAAATCAGTTATGAGAAAAGGCACTTCTTGCATTCGCCTTCACTAATAACTGATTCTTTCTGTTTGTTGATGTTGAGTGGTTACTTATCCAAAAAATGAGTAAATGTATCACCTCTTAATCCTAGACGAATGGTCTCTAAAGAAATCACTTCGTGTGGAGCAATATTGCCAACGTTTACATTAGCCCCTACCAACTTCACGAACCATACTTGTTGAGATTTTTGCGGAGCTTCCCAAATGATTTTCTCTTCTGGAATCTCTGTAAGAATTTCTTCTACCAATCCTTGACGAACTTCACCAGACGCACGGAACAAACCAACGTTTCCTCCTTCGCGTGCTTCGCCAATTACTTTCCAAGCACCTGCTTCTAGCTCAGCTTTCATCAATTTAATCCACTTGTATGGAGGAATGATTTTAGCTTCGTCTTTAGAACCTACTTCAGAAAGTACAGTTACTTGTTGGGCTAAAGTTCTGATATATTCGCATTTATCATCTTGTTCCATTTCTAAAGAACCATCAGAAACTTCAGCATACTCCATTCCAAATTGATCTAAAATACGACGGTACTCATCAAATTGTTTACGAATAATAAAAGCTTCAAATAAAGTCCCTCCAAAATATACAGGAATCCCTGCTGATTTGTAAACGGCTAATTTTTCTTTCAAGTTTGGGGTTACAAACGATGTAGCCCATCCTAACTTTACAATGTCAGTATAAGCAGCACTCGTTTCCAAAAAATCCTCTATCTGTCTGATACTTAGACCTTTGTCCATCACCATTGTGTATCCTTTTTGGCGTGGTTTAGTAGTTCTCTCAGGAATTTGAGTAAGTGGATAATTCATATTTTGTTATCGGTTATCAGTTGTCACCTGTCGTTTTTCGGGTATTGATTTCCAAATTTTTACTTAAAAAAAAGCACATTATTTAATCAATACAAGAACGTGAACTGCAAAATTAAATATATCCTTGCTATCCAGCAAATTAGAATGTTCATATATTGTGTTAA
This sequence comes from Arcicella aquatica, assembly GCF_034928825.1. Lineage (NCBI taxonomy): Bacteria > Pseudomonadati > Bacteroidota > Cytophagia > Cytophagales > Flectobacillaceae > Arcicella > Arcicella aquatica. The sequence goes on from NZ_JAYFUL010000002.1 coordinate 284,227, forward strand.
TTCAATACAAGACACACATAACACTCTATAAAACAATCACTTAACTTTTTTTGAAAAATAATTTTTCTTAGATTTATAAAAATTTAACAAAAAGGTGTTCTTTTTATAAACAGTGTTCATTATTTTTGTACCAAATGATTTTAAACTTCTAAAAATATGAAAAATACAATTAGTACGATTATTATGTTTCTGTTAATAATCAATCTTGGCAAGGCACAGTCTATTAGTAAAGATGCTATTTTAGGAGAATGGCTTTCTGAAGAAAAAGACGGGAAGGTGTTAATTTTTAAACAAGGAGAAAAATATTTTGGAAAAGTAATTTGGGGAAAGTCTTCTGGAAAAAAAGATGAGAAGAATCCAGACCCTTCGCTAAGAAACAGAGATATTATTGGTTCTACTATTTTAAAAGACTTTAGTTTCAAAGGAAAATCATGGGAAGACGGAAACGTATATGACCCTAATAATGGCAAGAGCTACTCTTGCACGATGAAGCTAAAGAGTAATGACGCATTAGAAATCAGGGGTTATGTTGGTATTTCTTTATTAGGAAGGTCAACTGTATGGACAAGAGTTAAATGATGTTTGTGGGAATTGTATCCACATTTTAAAATTGAACATTCAAAATATGGGTATTATTGAGAGAAAAGAAAGAGAAAGGCAAGAAGTTCGGTCATTGATTTTAGAAGCTGCACAACAGGCCTTTATAGAAGATGGCTACGAGAAGGCTTCTATCCGTGCCATTGCCGACCGTGTGGAGTATAGTCCAGCAACAATATATCTTTATTTTAAAGACAAAAATGAGATTTTCTTTGCTGTTCATGAATTAGGTTTTGAAAAATTAATACTGGAAATGTCTGATGCGATTGAGGGCATAAAGAATCCCCTTGAAAAACTTCGTCAGCAAGGATATGCTTATATGAAGTTTGCTTTGGAAAACCCAGCCATGTATGATTTGATGTTTATCCAGAATGCACCTATGGAAGCCATTTTTGACAATGAAGAATGGGCCTGTGGTCATAGATGTTTTGAACTTATCTGCACTATTGTACAAGAGTGTATTGATAATAAGTTAATCAAGATTTCTGGATTAGAATTAGCAACTATGTCGATTTGGTCGTTTATGCACGGTTTAGTTTCACTTAAAATAAGGAATAGATTTAAAATGTTCCCACAAGAACACATTCAACAATTAATGTCTGCTTCAGTGGAACAGATGATAGAACTTATTCAACATGACTAATCCATCGCTTGATTTTTTCACTAACCTCGTCGGCAAACCCTTAGCCGAAAATAGTCCTTCGCCTGTTTCAAAATGGCTAGATGGCATTCTGGTTGGCCTTGAACATGGCTCTATTACCGTAGAATACACCATTCGCAAAGATATGTGTAACCCTGCGCATATTCTTCACGGTGGCGTAGCAGCCACGATGATGGATGACATTATCGGGATGACAATCTTTAGTATGGGACATACGGCTTTCTATAGTACAGTCAATCTTTCAATTGATTACCTATTTTCTGCTAAAATTGGAGAAAAGGTTACTGCAAAATCCAAAATAATCAGAGTAGGCAAAAAAATAGCCCACGCCGAAGGCGAAATCAGGAACGAACAAGGGACGATTATTGCAAAATGTACGACTAATCTGGTATCTACCAGTAACGAAATAAAGTCCTTATAATTTATTCATCTAAAAAGCACTATTCCATCATTTCAGATTAAGTGCTTTTTATTTTGCTTAACAACTAAACACTGTTTATATTTTAAATAACGTTTATGAAAACCCTAAAAATTTACGCAAACCCTTTTATAGCAATCAAGCTTGCCAATAATAAAGTGGTTTTACTATTGCTTGTAAGTATTAGCTTCTTGATAGATGCGAAGGCTCAATCTGATATTTTAAACCAATATGTACAAGAAGGTTTAAAAAATAGCCAGATTATCAAACAGCAACAATTCTCTTTACAAAAAGCTGTATATGCCCTTGAGGAAGCGAAGGCACTCTTTAAACCTAATGTTAGTTTCAACACTACTGTTTCGGCAGCACAAGGCGGACGTAAAATCGAAATTCCAGTAGGTGATTTAGTAAACCCTGTTTACACAACCTTAAATGCACTGACCAATTCAAATAAGTTTCCACAAATCTCTAATTCCTCTGAGCAACTAGTCCCTAAAGATTTTTACGATTTGCGTTTCAAAACCACTATGCCCATTTTGAATGCTGAGATTAGGTATAATCAAGCTATCAAACAAGAGCAAATAACGGTACAGCAAACCGAAATTCAGGTATATAAACGTGAATTAGTACGCGACATCAAAGCAGCCTATTTTAATTATTTAAAAGCTACCGAAGCCGTTAAGGTGTATGAAAATGCGTTGAAAATTCTTCAAGAAAGCGAACGGGTAAATGAAAGCTTGATTAAAAATGGTTCGGCTAATCCAACCGTTCTGGTACGTACCCGTAATGAAATCGCTAAAATTGATGCTGAAATTAGCAATGCCAAAGGCAATCAATTAAATGCGGCTGCTTATTTTAATTTTTTATTGAATAAGGATTTTAATGCCAACATTCAAATTGAAAACCTCAATACATCTCTACTTGACTTGAACCTTGAAGATGGACATCGAGAGGAATTAGATAAGATTCAGGCAGGAATCAATATCAACAAACAGTTGGTAGGGTTGAGTCAATCTTACAAAAAACTAAAAGTGGGAGCTTCCTTAGATGTAGGTTCACAAGGACGTTTTGCACAAATAGCTAGTGCTGATAAAAACTTCTTTAGTCCAAATGCCTTTGTATTGGTTGGTGTTTCGTTCGACTTACCTGTCTATTCATTTGGTAGAAATCAGTTAAAAGTAAAACAGTCGGAAATGGATTTGGCAGCTTTAGATACACAAGCACAACAGGTAAAAAACCAATTGGCTCTCCAGACCGAAATGGCACAAAATTCATTGAGTTCCTCTAAAAAGGTATTTGAATCTAAGGCTTCGCAAATATCAACTGCTGAAAGATATTACCGCGATATGCTTCGCAGATACAAAGAAGGCAACCTAAGCTTTATAGAATTGCTTGATGCACAAACACAAATCACCACAGCACAATTACAACAGTCTATTTCTCTTTATGATGTTTGGCTAAAATGGACTGACCTAGAAAGAGCCAAAGCTAGTTACGAAATCAAATAACCCCCTACTAAGAAATCATGTTTAACACGATAAAAAGCATTTTCAGAAACGTTACTGAAAAAAATAATATCATCGCTCGCCCAAAAACGGCAAAAGCTGGCAAGAAGTCATTTTATGATTTAACAATCAAGAACCTGACAGGTAAAACAACAATCAACTTTGCTGATTTTAAAGGCAAAAAAGTATTGATTATCAACACGGCTTCTAAATGTGGATACACGCCACAATATGAAGACTGGCAAAAATTTCATGAAAAATTTGGAGATAAAGTAGTTGTTATCGGTATGCCCGCCAATAATTTTCTAGCACAGGAATCTGGCAGTGCCTCTCAGATTGAAGAATTCTGCCAAGTAAACTATGGCGTTTCATTCACGATTACCGAAAAGGTAAGTGTTTCTGGCAAAGACAAACATCCTATTTATCAGTGGCTTTCAGATGAAAACAAAAATGGCTGGAACAATATAGAACCAAGCTGGAATTTCTGTAAATACCTAATCAACGAAAAAGGGGAATTAACCCATTTTTTCGGCTCTGCCATTAAGCCCGAAAATCCTTCTTTCAAAAAAGCATTAGCATGCTAAATCAATTTTTCAGAATAAATATTCAAAGGATATGAAAAAAATTATCACTTATTCTATTGGCTTTTTCTTACTGTTTTCGATACTGGTAAGTTGTGGCAAAAAAGCAGCAGAAAAAAAATCTTTGGCAGACGAAGATGTAATCGCTGTAAAATTGGCGGAGGTTGTCCAAGGTAATTCAAATGAAGTCATCAAAGCCTCTGGATTAATAGCTTCGTTGCAAGAGGCTCGTTTATCGTTCAAAACAGGAGGAATCATCGCCAAAATTTATGTAAAGGAAGGTCAAAATGTTTCGAAAGGACAACTATTAGCCTCGTTAAACCTTACTGAAATCAATGCCCAAGTACAACAGGCTTCTGAAAGTGTACAAAAAGCCGAACGTGATTTAAGAAGAGTGACAAACCTTTATAAAGATTCTGTCGCTACCCTTGAACAAGTTCAAAACCTAACCACGGCTTTGAGCGTAGCCAAACAAACCTTTGAAATTGCGAATTACAATCAGGGATTTTCTAAAATCTATGCTACTTCAACAGGTGTTATTGTAAAAAAGCTCATGAATGAAGGCGAATTAGCTGGTCCAGGCACTCCTGTATTTTTTATGAATGCAACCAGTGCTAACGACTGGGTCCTGAAAGTGGGTGTTGCTGATAAAGACTGGACACGCCTTCATTTAGGGGATAAAGCTACTATTCAATTAGATGCTTTTGCGGATACTCCATTTACGGCTACTGTCTCTAATCTATCACAAGGAGCAGACCAAAGCTCAGGGTTATATCAGGCAGAATTAAAGTTAAATACGCAAGGTAAAAAAATAGCTACGGGGCTATTCGGTAATGCCATCATTACGCCAAATGCTATCCATCAAAATACCTTTGTGCCCATTGATGCCGTTATTGAAGGTAATGGAAATGATGCTTTTGTGTATACAGTTGAAAACGGAAAAGCACACAAAGTGGCAATTAAAATACTTTCTATCAATAGTGATAAAGTATTTATCCAGCCTCCATCTATACCTATCACACAAGTAATCACTGGCGGGTCTGCGTATTTAGTAGAAGGAAGCAAGGTTAAAATCATTCAATAAAAAGAGAGTTTCACACTCAAATAAAATTATTATGAAAATCTCTGAATTCTCAGTTAAAAATTACCAATTCACGCTGGTCGTGTTTTTGGGTATTCTTTCAATAGGAATTTACTCCTTATTGAATATGCCTCGTGGAGAAGACCCTGAATTTTCTTCTCCTCAGTTTGGTGTCACGGTTATTTATCCAGGAGCTTCCCCCAAAGATGTTGAGCAATTAGTCGCCGATGTAGTAGAAAAGCGTATCAACGAATTAGATAATATCGAAAGAGTTAGAACCAGTATTTATGATGGTGTAGCTATTTTTCAGGTAGAATACGCTTTTGAATCAGACCCAGAAGAAAAATACCAAGAGATAGTGCGTGAAATGAACGCCGTTAGAAAAGAGTTACCTAGCGATGTGTTAGATGTACGCATAGAACGGTATCAGCCAGATGGTGTAAATATTTATCAATTTGCCTTAGTGTCTGAAAACCTTCCCTACTCTCAATTAGAAAAGTATGCCGACGATTTGGAAAAAACGTTAGAGAAAAATCGTTCTCTAAAAAACATTAAAAGTTGGGGCTTTCCTCAGCGAAAGATATCGGTAGAGTTGAATCAGGCGAAATTGGCACAAGACAAAATTCCTGTCAACAGAGTATTAGGAGCGATTCAGTCTGAAAACGTAAATATTCCGGGTGGTTCTTTGAATCTTTCAAACAAAAAATTCAATGTAAAAACCTCTGGAAATTTTAAAGATATTGAGGAAATCAAAAATGTTATTGTGTTCACCAACGGCTCTAAAATTGTTTATTTGAAAGACATTGCCGAAGTAAAATATGCCTACGAAGACGAAACTCATAAAACACGATTGAATGGACACAGAAGTGTGTTTGTAACTGCCTGCCAGAAGTTTGGGCAAAACATTATTAAAGTACGAGCACAGACTGACCCAAAAATCGAAGCGTTTAGAAAGACTTTACCCAAATCAGTTGACTTGGTAAAGGTATTCGATCAGGCAGAATCTGTTGATAAACGATTGATGCGTTTCGCCAAAGATTTTGGTATCGCTATTCTCTTGGTATTGATTACACTTTTGCCTTTGGGTTCTAGGGCTAGTTTAGTAGTAATGATTTCTATTCCGCTTTCATTGGCCATTGGTTTAGCACTTTTATATGCCTTAGGTTTTACCATCAACCAACTTTCTATTGTTGGGATGATTGTAGCGTTGGGTATTTTGGTGGATGACTCTATCGTGGTCGTCGAAAATATCGAACGATTTATGCGGATGGGGATTCCTAAAAAACAAGCAGCGATTGATGCCACCAAACAAATTAGCTTGGCCGTAGTAGGTTGTACAGTGTTGTTAATCTTTGCGTTTTTACCTGTAGCTAACTTACCAGAAGCCGCTGGAAAATTTATTCGCAGCTTGCCTATGGCTGTAAGTGTTACGGTATTGGCTTCTATGGTTGTGGCCCTAACTATCGTACCATTTTTATCAAGTGTTATCTTAAAAAATCATGAAAATGCTGATGGTAATTTCATTTTAAGAGGCATGAAACGTTTGATTTCTGCTACTTATGGTAAACTGATGGATTGGTGCTTGCAACATCCCAAAATCACTTTAGCAGGTGCTTTAGGCATCTTTGTAAGCGTGATGATGATTGCCAAATTCTTTTTAGGCTTCTCGCTTTTCCCTACTTCCGAAAAGCCCATGTTTTTGGTTAACGTAACAACGCCTGTTGGAACCAACCTAAAAGCAACCAACGAAGTAGTGCGTTTTGTAGAAAATGAACTAAAAAAAGAGCCAGAAATTAAAAACATAGCGGCCAATATTGGTAGAGGAAACCCTAGAATTTACTATAATGTAATCGGCGGAGCAGAATCTGAAAATTTTGGACAGCTTTTTGTTCTTTTACAAGATGTTGAAACAAAGGAGAAAAAGCAGATAATAGATAGATTGAGAACTCAGTTGGCTAATTATCCCAATGCTAAAATTGAAGTAAAAGATTTTGAACAAGGCCCACCTTTGGAAGCACCGATTGCTTACAGAGTTTTTGGGAATAATTTAGATAGCTTAAGAATCATTGCGGGACAAATTGAAAAGATTTTAGCAGCTCAAGAGGGCTCTATTTATACTGACAATCCGCTAAGAGTTCAACCAACCGACCTAAGGGTACATATTAACAAAGAAAAAGCTGGTTTGTTGGGCGTAAACATTTCAGAAATAGACCGTACAGTGCGTTTGGGCATTGCGGGCTTGAATGTAGGTACTTATCGTGAAGAAGGACAAATCGATGACTATAACATCAATGTTTCGATTCCAAGAACTGATACCAAACAGAATTTTGAGGTATTTGATAATCTGTATGTGAATAATGCCTTAGGAACAGCTATTCCTATCAAGCAATTGATTGAAGTGAAATTTGAAACTTCGCCCAACCAGATAAAACATTATAATAAAGACCGCTATGTAACCATTTCTACCTTTTTGAAGTCGGGTTATAATACTGCTAAAGTGAATCAGGAATTAATTCAGAAATTAAATAAATTCAAATTTCCAGAAGGTTTTTACTATACCGTATCGGGTGAAGCAGAAAATGCAGAAAAATCTTTCGGAGGCATAGGGGTAATTATCCTGATAACTGTCTTTGGGATGATTGCAATTCTTATCTTAGAATTTAGGAATTTTAAATCGACGCTCATTGTACTTTCTGTAATTCCTCTGGGAATTGTTGGAGCCATTGCTGGGCTGTTAATTGCAGGAGAAAATTTATCATTTACGGCCGTAATTGGTTTTATAGCTTTAATTGGTATAGAAATTAAAAACTCGCTCTTATTAGTAGATTTCACGAATCAACTCAGAGAAGACGGAATGGAGCTAGACGAAGCTATTCACCAAGCAGGTGAAATTCGTTTTGTACCCATCTTATTAACATCATTCACTGCTATCGGAGGATTAATTCCATTGATCATTGAATATTCTGATTTGTATTCGCCTTTGGCAATTGTACTAATTGGTGGTATCACAAGTTCTACATTGTTGGCTCGTTTAGTTACACCAGTAATGTATAAATTACTTCCGCCACGTATTAGTCAAAAAACCACGCTGGCTTAATAAGTTTTTGCAAGCCCTAAGGGAAATACTATTTGAATATCATTGAGCGTTTTTAACAGAGAGAATTTTATCTATTAAATTAAAATTTTAAATCAATGAAATTCAACACGAGTAAACTTATTCAATTTTTATCACGGAATTTCTATATTAATCCGCGATTAATTGCGCCACAGAAACGTTTTTATGCAGATTTGGGGATGAACTCGTTAGAGTTCCTTGAATTGATTGTCTATTTAGAAAATACTTATGGAATTGTTTTGCCTGATAATGAGGTGGATAAAATTCAGACGATAAAGCAGTTATCTGAAGTAATGGAAGCGAATCTTGTTCGTGTAGAAGCTTAAGCAGTAAAGCATTAAGCATGGCTACATTGCTTTTTGGAAAAGTTTAATATAAATTTAACCTTGACCAAAATCATTCAATTTTCATCAAACATGATTCATCCCGAATTTTAAAATCATAAAAAAGCGGTCTAAATTAGTTTTTCGACCGCTTTTTTATGATTGAGAGACACCGAATTCCTACTGTTTGAGCGGAGCGAGTCGGTTCGCCGATGCGATTAGGAATTCTTGATTTTCTTTTGCGGTCCGCCGCGCGGTTACTTTTCTTTCATCAAGGAAAGAAAAGTAAGGACTAGACAATAATTAATTAGAAAACCTCTCAAATTGTCCCCAAAACGCACAATTTTAGGAAAAATTCGGGATGACTCATGTTGATGAAAAACATTTATCCAGCTATTTCATTCAATGCTTTTACAAAAGCATCTAACTCTTGGGTAGTAATATATAAATGTGGGGTTACTCTTACGCCCATCACATTAGCTTTCTGATTAGCAATTGCCACCGTGAAGATTTTGTATTTATCAAAAAGAAGCTTTGATAATTCAGGAGGCGTTTTCCCTTTTACGCCCACATTGGCAATAGCACAACTACGGGTATTTTCTTGAGGAGTATTAAGCACAATATTCGGATTGTCTCGAACTTTATCTGTCCAATATTTTTGAAGGAATCTTAACCGAGCTTCCTTTCGTTGAATACCAATTTTCTGATGAAATTTAATGGCATCCTGAATGGCTAAGTCTGTAGCAACGGGTACGGTTCCTGTATGGTTCAGTTTGCGAATATCGTCATCGGCAAAACCCATATCTCCATACAATTGCCAAATTTGTTTGATTTTATCTTTCCTAACATACAGAATCCCTGCCCCTAGCGGATTTCCTAGCCATTTATGCAAACTACTACCATAATAGTCGCAACCGCCAAGGTCTGCAATCTTAAAATCTAAATGACCAAAAGCATGAGCGCCATCTACCATTACTTCTACCCCATGACGGTGTGCCATTTCTACAATTTTCTTAACAGGTAAAATCTGCCCTGTAATATTTATTAAGTGGCAAATCATCAACAAACGAGTTTTGGGCGTAATAGCTTTTTCATACACCTCCACAATTTCTTCGTCTGATTTTGGATGATTGGGTACTGACACCATTTTATTCACCATGCCATATCTGCGTGCTTGTAGTTTGAACATATCCAACATCGCCCCATAATCTTGTTCGGCCATAATGGCTTCATCACCTTCTTTCCAATTGATGCCTGCAATGATAGTATCTAGTGACTCAGTAGTATTCCGTGTAATAATCAGTTCTTCATACGAACAGCCGAGCAAGTCTGCTAATTGTTTTCGGGAAACCAATTTATCATCAAACTGGCGAGTACGCATATAATAGGATGACACCTTGTTTACATCTCGAATGTGTTGAATATAACTTTCTAATACTTCGTTGGAAGCTAGAGAATAATAGCCATTTTCAAGATGAATAAAATCATGGGTAAAGTTATAGGCTTGTCGGATGTTTAGCCAAAAGGCTTCGTCTTCGGCTAATTGCTGGGCAGGAATATCAATGGTTTTAGCCAGCAGGCTTTCAATATCCAGCATCGAAATGGCCGAAATACTTGTAAATGTTTTTAGGAATTGACGTTTGGAAAGCATGGGTACAGTTTGGAGAAGAAGTATTAAATAGTTTTGCTTTCCTTGAAATTACAGAATAAATAAGACTTAAAAAATGGAATTTACTAAATTCGGTAAAAAGCATCGTAAATTGCGTCAATATTTGATGTAATCTCACGCTGAATGTCTCAAGAATTTCCACCACTTCCTATACTTTTCCAAGACGAACATTTTGTTGCCATTAACAAACCACATAATTTACTAGTACATCGTTCATCCATTGCTGCCGATGAAAGTGTTTTTGCACTGCAACTATTACGCGACCAATTGAATTGTTGGGTAAGTCCATGCCATCGTTTAGACCGTAAAACCTCAGGTGTATTATTATTCGCCCTTTCAGCAGAGGCAGATAAAGAGGTAAAAAAGCAATTTGAAGCCCATACAATCCAAAAGAAATATTTAGCCTTAGTAAGGGGTTATTTACCCGAAACGGGTATGACTGATAGACCTTTGGAACGTGAGAAAGGGGGATTTCAAGATGCCATTACTCATTTTAGGTGTTTGCAACAAGTAGAACTTCAGATTGAAGTAAGTCGCTATCCAACTTCACGATATTCTTTAGCTGAAATTTCCCCAGAAACAGGTAGAATGCACCAAATTCGTAGGCATTTTGCTCAATTAAGGCATTATTTGATAGGCGATAAAACGTATGGGGAATGTAAGCACAATAAGATGTTTGAAGAAAAATTCGATTTACATACCATGCTTTTACATGCTCAAGAATTAGTGTTCACTCATCCATTTACGCAAGAAAGTATTCGAATCATTGCTCCGATGAACGAAGAGTTTACTCGAATACTTGCTGCCATTGGTATGAATACCGAAGGACTTTAATGCTGATGCCTCAAAAGTCCTTCGCTAAACTAGATACCTCCTTGTACTTCTTGAACTGTTGCTCTTAAACCTGTATAATACAAGGTAGTAGTTGCTTCAAAACCAGAATCAGTACCAATAATCAACCAAATATCTCCTTTTGCATCCGTTTTACCAGTGAATACGCCTGATTTTCTGATTAATTTATACTCACTTTTCTCGGTACCATTGGCAATGTTACCATATACTTTCATGTCGTCTCCGCTAGTAGCTTGTTGTATTTTTTTAATATTCATTTTGTAGTGATTTGATGTACTATCTATCACCTTTTTAGGCTCGATTGAGGTAAAACCTAAACCAAAATAAACGCTTTCACCCGGTGCGCCACCCACACCCATGGCATTTGAAGGAGCATTAGAAGCAAACTCTACTTCAAAATTTATTGAATATTTCTGATTTGCTTTCAAGCCAGAATATTTTCTGGTGATATACATAAACAAATCATCGCTATGATTATTACCCGAAATTCTAAGTGCTTTTTTGGTGGTATCTAATGGCATTGGCAACTTAGCCTGAGCAAATTTCAACTCATAGAAATTTTCAGAACCTACTGGATAATCTGCAAAATCTCCTTTCCATCCCTCTATTGAAGTATTAAAATTTTCGCCAATGGTGTACGTCGGAATGTAAGGAGTACTATCCATCGAACATGAGAATAGTAGTGAGGCTGCGAATACACTTAAAATGATTTTTTTCATGATTTTTGTAAAGTTTGTTTCCTCAATGACCCCAGTATAGTTGGAATAGTTGGAAAATATTTCTTTATTTTTTTCAAAAAAACAACTATCTTTATGATAATCAATACAATAAGAAACATTAAATTTAAAACACTTATTGAACTGTTACGCTTTAATATTCATCGTTTGACAAACACTTTTATCGTATCGACGTGATACTTTATATGTTTATTCTTTCAACATAAAGGGATGTTTTACAAAGTTTTTCAGCCATATCCAGCTCTACGAGAGTTTGTAAATAACATCATGGTTTTTCAATTAGACATTCCTCTAAGTGAAAAACCACCTACTATTTCGTTCCCTCCTTTGGCTGAACAATGCCTTTATTTTTATCCTTTTGAAGTACCCGAAAGTGAGTACTTGACAACCAATAAAAAAGTAATTCTTCCACAAAGTATTCTGGTAGGTCCACAAGTAAATAGGATAAAATTGAAAATGCCTCATCGGAATTTTACAATTAAAGTAGGTTTTCAGCCAGGCGGATTATATCGTTTATTGGGCATACCCATGACCGAAATGATTATGGATGAATCATTAGAAAGTACTTATTTTTTAGATAAAAATATCAAGTTCATAATTGAACAATTACAAGAAACGGCTTCTTTAGAAAAGTCGCTCGAAATTATCCAAAACTTCCTTTTGAGTAAGCTAAAAGTATTAAAACCAAAACTCCCATTAGACGCTGTCTTACCTTTGATAAACAAAAGTGGAGGCTTAGTAAATATCGACACCATCGCCTCGCAAGCTTGTGTAAGTAACCGCCAATTAGAGCGTTTGTTTTTACAACGTTTGGGACTTCAACCCAAATTTTTCACAAGAATGACACGTTTTGCAAAGGCTTGGACTATTAAAGAAAAATTTCCTGACACAAAATGGACGACGATTGCTTATGAATGTGGTTATTTTGACCAAATGCACTTGATTAGAGACTTCAAAGCTTTTTGTGGAATCTCTCCTTCTGTTATCGAAGCAGAATTCAAAAACTCTCCATATTATCTCGGAAATCACTTTTATGAGGATTGATACGCTCTCCAAAGATGTCGTATTTGTACTATTCTTGGGCGAACTAACAGCCTAATTTTGTAATCATAACAATAAAAAAATATGATTATGAAATCTTTACTCCTCTCCTTTCTTTTACTAGCAAGCCCCTATTTTGGCTTTGCTCAAGATCATTCTCAAGATAAGATAGCTATCGAAAAGCAAGTTGATGCCGTCATAAATAGCTGGAATAATCACAATTATAATGATATGAAAGATTACGCTACAGAAGATGCTGATTGGGTAAATGTGGTAGGAATGTGGTGGAAAAACAGAAAAGAAGTACAATATGCACATCAAGTTTTTCACAAAGTAATGTTTCAAAACACTCCTTTATCAAAAACGAGCGTTCATACCAGATTCATTACGAATGATGTAGCCGTTGTGCATTTATATTGGCACATTGGAGCTTATACTACACCCAATGGTAATCACTATAACGAAGCCGAAAACTTGGCTTTGATGGTTTTTGTGAATAAAACGGGAAAATGGCTTTTAACCTCCACTGAAAATTTAGTAATTAACGAATCGGCACAACAAAGTAATCCCGTAAATAAAATGCCTAAAGAATAATTCAAAATATTTTTAGGCTTATCGTTCTGAGTATTAATAAATTCACTAATTTTGCAGTCCCGAAAATGAAGCTAATGGTACTTTCGTCAAGGGAATCAAATCATTTAAACGTACCAATTCGATGAATCAAAAAATCAGAATTAAATTGAAGTCATTTGACCACACTTTAGTGGACAAATCGGCTGAGAAAATCGTGAAAGCGGTTAAAGCTACAGGTGCAGTGGTTTCAGGACCAATTCCTTTGCCTACAAAAATTGAAAAATTCACAGTTTTGCGTTCTCCACACGTTAACAAAAAAGCTCGTGAACAATTCCAATTATGTACTTACAAGCGTCTAATTGACATTTTCTCATCTTCTCCAAAAACAGTTGATGCGTTAATGAAATTAGAATTGCCTTCAGGCGTTGATGTTGAAATCAAGGTGTAGTTTTCCTTGCTTAGATACATACAAAAAATCCCTTCTAACATTGTTAAAAGGGATTTTTTAGTTAAGACTAAATAGGCTTCCCTTGAAAATTGTTTTTCGATATTACTTTACGATAAAATCCACTCATGTTCTGGGTGGATTTTTGCTTTCATCTGGGATGATTTATTTGAAAAATACAATTTTATTTGATTTG